>JBJSYW010000191.1:0-12122 GCA_046089985.1 Chloroflexota bacterium | reverse complement strand
CGCTGCTGGCCTACCTGGCGCTGAGCGAGCGCAGCCCACAGCCGCGCCGCATCCTGGCTGCCTTTCTGTGGCCCGATCGATCCGAAACGGAGGCGCTGGATAGCCTGCGCTATACCCTTTCGCACCTGCGCGCCGCCCTGGAAGACCGGCAGACCCCGGACCCGGTCCTGCAGGTCAGCCGGAACGAGATCGGGCTGCACCCCCAGGCGCAGCCCTGGGTGGACGCGCTCGAGTTTGAACGCCTGGCCGCAGCCTGCGAGGCGCAGGCCAGCGGCGAAATGCTCCCGCCGCCGCCGGCGCTGCAGGCGGCGCTGGCGCTCTACCGGGGTCCTTTTCTGCAGGGGTTCTCGATCGATGACAGCCCGGAATTCAAGCGCTGGGCTTTGGACCGCCGCGAGCACTTCGAGCGGCTGCGCCTGCGGCTGCTGCACCTGCTGGCCGCCAGCTGCGAGCAGGCATGCTTGCTCCAGCAGGCTGAAGCCGCCTGCCAGGCTGTCCTGGCAGCGCAGCCTTTGGACGAGGCGGCGCAGCGCCGGCTGGCGCGCCTGCAGGCGCGCAGCGAGACGCCGGCCGTCCAAAACCCTGCGCCCAACCCTCGCGCCAGGACGCCCTTCGTTGCCCGCCAGCGCGAGCTGGCCGGCCTGGGCGCCGCGCTCGATCGGGCTTTGTCTGGGCAGGGCCAGGTGGCGCTGGTCACCGGCGAGCCAGGCAGCGGCAAGACCACTCTGCTGAGCGAGTTTGCCCGCCAGGCATTACACCATCACCCCGACCTGCTGGTGGTGGGCGGGCACAGCAATGCCTACTCCGGCGTGGGCCAGCCCTATCTGCCGTTCATCGAAAGCCTGCAAATGCTGGCCGGCGAATGGGACCCGCTGCCGTGGGCCAATTCACTGGACCAGGCGCACCAACTGCGCTTGCAGGCCGCCCTGCCCTGGGTGGCGCGCACCCTGGCCGAAACCGCCCCCAGCCTTCTGGAGCATTTCATCGGCCGCACCGCGTTAATCCAGCGCCTGGCCCAGGTTTCGGGGGCCAGGCCGGCCTGGCTGACCGCGCTGCAGCGCGCTCGCCCGCCAGGCAGCGCCCAGGGCGGCCTGGCCCCGCTTGAAATGGGCGCGCTCTACGAGCAGTACACCCGCCTGGTCATCGTTCTGGCCCGCCAGAGCCCCCTGGTGCTGCTGCTGGATGATCTGCAGTGGGTGGACCCGGGCAGCATTTCCCTGCTTTTCCACCTGGCGCGCCGCAGCCCCAACAGCCCGGTGCTGATCGTGGCGGCCTACCGTTCCGGCGAAATCGCCGCGCAGGCGGGAACCAGCGCCCATCCCCTGCATGGCATGGTGGCCGAATTACGCAGCCTGTTCGGCAGCACCCTGATCGACCTGGACCAGACCGACGAACAGGCCTTTGTCGCCGCATACCTGGATCAGGATCCGCTGCTGCAGCCCCAGCGCCTGGAGGCTGCGTTCCGTCTGGCGCTGGCGCGCCATACCGGCGGCAACCCGCTCTTCCTGGCCGAACTGCTGCGCTATTTGAAAACGGCCGGCGCGCTGCAGCGGGCGGCCGATGGCGCCTGGACCAGCCGCCCCGAATTGAACTGGCAGCGCCTGCCCGAGCGGATCGAAGCCGCCATCGCCACCCGCATCGCCCGCCTGCCGGAGCCGTGGATCGACTGGCTGACCACTGCCAGCGTTGAGGGAGACAGCTTTACGGCCGAGGTAGTGTCGCGCGTTCACGATCTGGATGAACGCATCCTCCTGAACACACTCAGCGGGCCGTTGAACGTGTCGCGCGGCGCGCACCGCCTGCTGCAGTTTGAAGGGGTGCAGTGGGTAGAAGGCCAGCGCCGCTCCCTGTATCGCTTCCGGCACGCCCTGTTCCGCACCTACCTATACGAGCGCATGAGCGCGGCCGAACGCAGCCAGCGCCATGCCGCGGTAGGCCAGGCGCTGGAAACACTGCATACCCACTCGGAAGGGCTGCCCGGCGCCTATGCCAGCCAGTTGGCGCGCCATTTCGAAGCTGCCGGGCTGGCCGAGCGGGCGGCAGGCTATTGGCTGCAGGCCAGCCGGCACGCCATTTTCCTGGCCGCCGCGCCGATGGCGATCGCCGGCTGCCGGCGCGGGTTGGCGCTGCTGGCCGGCCAACCCGATTCGCCCGCCCGCGACCGCCTGTCGCTGCAGCTTAACCTGGGCCTGGCTGCGGCATTGATGGCAGCCTCCGAATGGGCTGGGGAAGAACGCGGCGCAGCCTTGCAGCAGGCCCTGCAAGGCATGCAGCGCTTTGGCAGCGACCGCGATCTGCCCGAGCTGTTTCCGCTGTTATTCATCCAGGTCAACTGGCTAATCCTCCACAGCCAGCTTCTACAGGCGGCTGCCCTGGCCGAACGGATGCTGGAAATGGCCGGGGAACAACCCGGTCTGCAGCTGGCGCTGGCTTGCTGGAGCGCGGGCGCCTGCCGCCTGTTCCTGGCCGATTTCCCCGCCGCCCGCGCTGCCATGGAGCGCGGCCTGGCGGTCTATGAAGCCGCCGGCCGGCCCCCCACCCTGGGACTGGTGGGCACAGACCTGACGGTCATGTGCCAGGCCTGGCTGGCGCTGCTGCTGCTGTGGATGGGCTTCCCCGACCAGGCCTGGCAGCGCATCCTGCAGGCCCGGCGGCGGGCAGAGCAGATCGGCAAGAACCTCAACCTGGGCGCGGTGATGGTTATCAGCTGCAACGTGGCTGTTTATCGGGGCGACCTGCTCACGGCGGTGCGCCTGTCGACCGAGCTGCTGCAAATGACGCAGGAATTGGAAACGCCCCTGCTGCAGGGTTTGGCGCTGCTGATGCACGGCCGGGCGCTGGCCGCGGGCGCAGCTCCTCACAGCCCGCAGGCGCAAGCCGGTGCAGATGCGTTCCGCCAGGGGGGGGACCTGCTGGGCAGGCTGGACGCAGCGGTCATCAGCCAGATGTTGTCCCCCCACGTGGCTGCCGCGCTGCTGAAGATCGGTCAGATTGACGCCGGCCTGGCGCTGCTGCAGCAGGCGAGTGAGGTCATTGCCGCGTCCGGGCTGCCAGACAACATCGCCGCCGAGCTGTTCCGCGCCCAGGCCGAACTGCTGCTGGCCGCCTCGCCCGCCCAGCCGGAGCAGGCCGAAGCCCTGCTGCTGCGCTCGCTGCAGGCCAGTCGGCAGGCCGGGGCGCTGATGTGGGAGCTGGAGGCCGCCCTCAGCCTGGGCCGGCTGTGGAAAGCGGACCGCCCGCTGCAAGCGCGCCGGCTGCTGGCCGAGGTGTATGGGCGCTTCACCGAAGGCTGGCAGTCTGCCAATCTGCAGGCCGCGCGTGCGTTGTTAGACGAATTGGATCAGTCCGCGGCATGCGACGGATATAAACCGGATCGTTAGCGTTTCAAAATTAATCTTCCAACGCACCCATGCCCTATGCTCTACCCACAGCCTGCTCGCCGCGCTGTGCATGGGGCAAACACCGTCGGCCCCTGGCTGCTTCATCAGCCTACACGCACCCCCTGGCGGATGTCCAACAAACCATCCACATTGTTGGTCCAACCGCCTATGCCGCGCTGGCGCTTGAACTGCACCCGGACGGCGATCCAGTGACATGCCTCAGTTTTTACCACTGCTTTCCGTTCTTAATGTATTCTTCTAAACCTACAGTGTGTTGTTGTGCAGATGGACTTAATAACTGATAAGCTTCCTCGTATAGACCATGACCCAAGAATGTATAATAGTGTGTGATAATGATTATTCTATCAAAATAGCCAATATCATCAGGCGGTGGCGTTGGTAAGATTGGGGTAGCTGTTTTAAGATACCAGGTGGCGGTCGCCTTTCTGGGCATCACAATTTCTGTATCCCCTGTGTGAATTGAATACATTTTTTCAAACTGTCCCGATTCTCAAAGCGAATTAACGCGAAGAACTGCTCGACCGGCCGGTCAAGCAGTTCGATTGGTGCCCCCACGGGGATATCTTACGTTAACATGTCTTATTGGTGAAAGGGACCTAGACCTAAGCTGTGATCAGATAGGCCAATTCGTTTAATTTCATAAGCGGCCACACCGTAATTCGCTCATGCACTGGATAGTTGTGTTCCCCAGGATAGAGTACCCAAAGGTGCTCCAACCCTAAATCCTGGAGTGCAACATACATCGAACGGGTAACTTCAGGCGCCTCGCTGAACTTGACTTCGATACCATAACGCTTGCCCTTGTGGAAGAGCATCAGGTCTAGTTCTGCACCATTATGGGTCGCCCAAAAATAGGCTTCATTAGAATGCAAAATGCTCAAAACTTGGTCAATCGCATAACCTTCCCAAGAGGCTCCCACTTTAGGATGCCCAAATAAGGTTTGTGTATCTGGAATATTCAGCAGGCTGTGGAGCAAACCGCTGTCACGAAGATAGATCTTTGGCGAACGGACCTGTCGTTTGCCCGTATTTTCAAACCAGGGCTGAAGCTGCCGCAGCATAAAAGCTCCGGTTAAGATATCCAAGTAAGAGCGAACCGTTTTATCAGAAAGGCCCATTGCCCGGCTCAGTTCAGCTGCGTTCCAAATCTGCCCATGATAGTGAGCTAACATCGTCCAGAACCGGCGCATGGCTGAGGCGGGGATACTAATCCCCAATTGGGGAATATCGCGCTCCAAAAAGGTACGGATGAAACCCTCCCGCCAGGCCAGGCTATCATCTTCTGAATTTGCAAGAAACGAACGTGGGAAGCCGCCGCGCAGCCAGAGAGTTTGCCATGTTTCACTGCCGGTTTCCAATAGATTAAACCCATCTAACTCAATAAATTCCACGCGCCCGGCAAGAGAGTCAGATGCATTGCGGATTATCTGAGGGGATGCGCTGCCCAAAATAATCAGCTTAATCTTGTTTTCCGGCCGATCTACTAATACCCGCAAGGTTCCGAACAACTCTGGCATTTGCTGGATTTCGTCCAAAACAACCAGACCGTCCAGGCTGCCAAGAACCAACTCAGGATTTTGCAATCTGCGCTGGTCTGGCAGTGAGTCCAGGTCAAAGTAAGACACAGGCTTGCCCTTCGTAAACATGCGGGCCAACGTCGTTTTGCCAGATTGTCTTGGCCCTAAGATTGCAGTAATGGGAGAGCGGCGAGTTGCGGTCTCTAATTGATCAAGATAGTGAGGACGGGAGATCATTTAATGATTATAACAAGAAATCTCGGAGTCATCCTCCGAGATTTCTTGTTAGGTGTGCCCCCACAGAGATTCGAACTCTGGTTTTAGCCTTGAAAGGGCTGCGTCCTGGTCCCCTAGACGATGGGGGCATTCAAAGCGACGGAATTCTACCACTGCCCGCTGAAGCGGTCAAGGAGGATTTTATATTTTGGTTGAAGCAAATTTCGCACCCGCAAAATTTGCTTCAACCAAAATCGTCACGGCTTCGGGATGATTGTCACCTTGCGGCGCGGATCCTCACCCACCGACTCGGTGGTCACCTGGGGGTGGTCGCGCAGCTCGATGTGCACCAGGCGGCGCTCGTTCGCCGGCATCGGCTCCAGCACCTGGCGCCGTCCGGTGCGCACAGCCTGCTCAGCCATGCGCCGCGCCAGCTGGCGGATCTGCTGCGTGCGGCGGAAGCGGAAATCTTCCACGTCGATCACCAGCGGGATCGAATGGCCCACTTCCTTGCCCACGATCAGCCCGGCGATGTACTGCAGCGCGTTGAGCGTCTCAGCCTTCGGCCCGATCAGGATGCTCAGATCGCCGCCGCGGATATCCAGCAGCAGTGGAGCGCGGTCCTGCTCGTCGTCCGGCTCGCCAAAGCTGGCCGTCACGGTGGCCTTGATCTTCATCTTGTCCAACAGTTCTTCCACCGTCTCGCGCGCCACCCGCAGCAGCTGCTCCTGCTCCTCGGTCAGCGGAGCCTGCTGCACCACCGGGCGGGACGGGCGGGCCGGCTTTGGCAGCGCGGCCTGTTCTGGCGCCACCGCCACAGCCGTCGGCGCCAGGGACGCAGCCGGCGCATCCGCCTCGGCCGGCGCATCAATCACCGCCGGGGCCTCCTGCGGGCCGCCCTTGATCGTCAGCCGCACGCGCGCCTGGCGAAAGCCCAGCCCAAACAGGCCCTTACTGCCGCTGTCTAATACCTCCACCTCAACTTCGTCCTCGCTCAACCCCAGGTCGGCCAGGCCCTTGGCCACGGCATCTTCAACGCTGGGGGCAATCACTTCCAAACTGGTCCGTTTTTCACTCATATCCGCCTCGTGTGAACCGCCTCGATCTAGGAACCTTTGCGTTTGCGCGCCCGGACCTGGGTGGTCTTCGGCTCGCTGCTCTTTGGTTGTGGGTTTTCCATCCCCGGCCCCAGCTCGTCCCGGCCTGCCGGCCGTTTGGGCTGCGGAGCGCTTTCTGAACTGCGGCGCAGGCCAGCCGGCAGCAGGTTGTTGATGTTCAGCTTGCCCAGCAGGGCATACTGGAAGATCGACACCAGGTTGCTGGTCACGAAATACAGCGCCAGGCCGGAAGCAAACGACCAGGCCAGCCAGCCCATCAGCAGCGGCATGTAGATGTTCATCATGCCCTGCGTCATCTGCGCAGACTGGTCCGCGCCGGGCTGGGCCGGCGGGGTCATCAGCTTGGACTGCAGGAAGGTTGTGACCACCACCAGGATCGCCAGGGTCGGGATGCCAATCGAGCCAATGTACAGGCGCTCAGGCTGGCCCAGGTTCATCCACAGAAAGTGGTTGTTGACCGGCATCAGGGTGGCGATGTCGGTGAACGGGTACAGGTGCTGGTACAAGCCTTCCATCTGCAACGGCGTGGTAGCCATCGCCCGCGTGATCACCTGGTACAGGCCGATGATGATCGGGAACTGGATCAGCAGCGGCAGGCAGGACGAGAACGGGTTGATCCCGGCTTCCTGCAGCAGCTTGGCCTGCTCCTGCTGCATCATCTGTTTGTTGTCTTTATACTTTTTTTGCAGCTCTTTCATCCGGTCCGAGCTTTGGAAATCCTGCAGCTTCTGCTGGCCGCGGATCTGCGACACCATCAGCGGGTGGGTCAGCAAACGGATGAAGATCGTGAACACAATAATGGTCAGCCCAAAATTGCCCAGCATGCTGTAGATCCACAGCAGGGCATTGAGCATCGGGTTAATGATCAGCGTATCCCACATCGGTAGAGTTCTCCAACCTGTCCTACAATACGGTCCTGGATCCGGTTACTTCCCTGCGGGAGTAAACGCCCACTGGCGCGCCCCGTTGGTGTCATACGCCACCAACAGCGATTCGAAGTTGAGCGGGGCAACCACGATCTTCCCATCCACCAGCAGCGGGGTGGTATACAGCTGCCCGCCGACGGTCTGCATCCAGACCTGCGCCCCGGTAGCCGGGTTGACCCGGTACAGGTTCCCGGCCTTGTTGACGAAGTACAGCCCATCGTCCACCAGCAGCGGAGCGCCCACGATGGCGCGCGTGGCTCCGGTGTCCAGCTGCACCTGCCAGTTGATCTTGCCGTCGGCCGCATTCACCGAATACAGGTAGCCTTCCTGGTCGCCGAAATACAGCGTGCCGTCGGCCAGCACCGGCGTGCCCCACACCCAGCCCAACACTGGGGTAGACCAGGCAGTCTTGCCGGTCTCGGCCTGCACCGCCACCATGCGCGACATGCGCGCCGGATCGGTGGTGCGCGAACCGAATGTGCCTACGTACAGCAGGCCGTCCGGGCCCAGGCGCGGCGCAGACACGATCTCGCCGCCCAGATCCTCGGTTTCCCACAGCGCCCGCCCGCTGGACAGCTCCAGGGCATAGATGCGGTGGTCTTTGGAGGCAGCGTACAGCGTCTGGCCGTCCAGCAGCGGGGTGGCCCAGAAGCCGTGCTCGGCGGTGAACTTCCAGCGCAGCGCACCGTCCAGGCCCAGCGCGTACAGGTTGCCATCCGCGTTGGGCGCCAGCACCAGGTCGTTGACGATCAACGGGCTGGCGACGTAGCGGTCCCTGGCTTCAGCGAAGACCCAATTCTGCTGGTCGCTGCCCAGCTGCATGCTGTACAGCTTGTGGTCATAGCTGCCGCCGATCAGGCTGCCGTCCGGCGCTTCCGCCGGGGGGGCGAAGAAGTGCACCTTAGCATCGGCGGTCACCGGCACAATGCCCTGCTGCACGCCGGAAGCGTCCACAGTGTAAATGTGCGCCCCGGAGGCCAGGTAAATCGGGCTGCCGCCGGCGCCCAGCGCCGTGCCCGGCCAGCTCTCCAACGCCGGCTGCCCGCCGCAGGCGCTCAACACCAGGCTAAGCGCCGCCAGCAAACCCAACAGGGTGATTCGGGAAGTCTTAATCGAAATTGTTTTCATAAGTTCTCAGGGGACCGGGTCATAGCCGCCCGGGTTAAATGGGTTGCAGCGCAGCACGCGCCAGGCGGCCATCAGGGCGCCTTTGATGGCCCCGTATTTATAGATCGCCTGGTAACCGTAATGCGAGCAGGTGGGATAGAAGCGGCAGGTGTCTGCCGGGATGGCGCGAGAAAAGGTCGCCTGGTACAGGCGGATCAAAGCCAGCAGCGGCAGGCGCGGCAAATTTGAGAGCGTGCGCGGCAGGTCGCGCAGGCGCGGCTCTTCCACGAACTCTGGGTGAGAATCAGTGCTCTCGGAGGTCATGCGCTTCCCGTAGCAGTCTGGCTCGCCGGAGCAGCCCGGACAGGGCAGCCTGGATCTGCACAAAACCCGCCCGCAGCAGCGGCTCCCGGGCGATCAGAACCAGGTCCCAGCCTGGCAAAATGGCTGGCAGGTGCGGCTGCACTGCGGCGCGCAGCAGGCGCTTGGCCCGGTTGCGCTGTACAGCGCTGCCCACCGAGCGCCCGGCGGTTACCCCGCAGTGCGGTTGGGGGGCCGGGTTTTCCGCCGGCAGGGCCACCAACACCATAAGCGGGTGGGCATAGGATTTACCGTACCGCCGCACCCGCTGAAATTCGGTGGATCTGGTCAAACGGAATTTTCGTTCCACGCTTCCGTGCCAGATGGGTCTGCATAGTCTTCCAGCGCTATCAGCCAGCCATCCAGGCTTGTTTAGCTCTTCCAGTTGATTTTCTTGTTGTGCTGGTTCATCTCGACCGTCAGGCGATAGCGGCCCTTGGCGCGGCGAGCTTTCAAAACCCGGCGGCCATCGGCAGTCGCCATACGAGAGCGGAAACCATGCACGCGCATGCGGCGGCGAATTTTCGGTTGGTACGTACGCTTAGTCATTCCTTACCTCACAACATAATATTAGATGATGAAGGCAACCCGAGTAGACATCCCATCCGGAGACGGACACCACCGCTGCCTGGTCAGCACTGTCCATAGACGAAGGTGGATTATAACATAAAAGAATGACGATTTGGTAAAATATGCCCCGCTGTATCACGATCTTTTCAATCAATTTTCAGGATAACCCGATGCATAAACCGGCTCGTTTGCTCCTTTTCTTCCTTACCCTGGCCCTGCTGCCGGCCCTATCCGGCTGCCGCTCGGCCGACCCTGCCGCCGCCCCACAGGCGATTGAGCAGTACCTGAACGCCCTGGTGGCGCGCGACCAGAACGCCATGATCGCCGCCTCCTGCGCCGCCTGGGAAGCACAGGCCCGCCAGGAATTTGACTCGTTCGCGGCGGTCAAGCTGGAGTTGAAAGACCTGGCCTGCCAGGCCGGTGAGCAGGACGGCGAGACCATGCTGGTGAACTGCCAGGGTGAGATCGTGGCCAATTATGGCGCCGAAAACCTGAGCATCAGCCTGGAGCGCACCTACCAGGCGCTGAACGAAGGCGGCGAATGGCGCATGTGCGGCTACCGCTAAGATGAAGCCTCCGTTTAACCGCCTGCCGCCTGCCATCCGCCGCCGGCTGACGACCGAGAACCTGTATGCCCTGCTGCTGTGCCTGGCGTTGATCGCGATCCTGATCGCCACCGCCGACTCGGCTCCGCAGTGGATCTACCAGGGCTTTTAGGTGGGACTGACGGCGATCCTGGTGTTCAGCGCCGCGGCGCTGCTGGGCCGGGCGCTGCTGGCCTGGCGGCCGGCGGCCCGCCGCGTCCTGAACGCTGCCCTGCTGGCGGCCGGGGTGCTGGCGGTCTATGCCCTGCAAAGCTCGTCGCCGCTGCGCGGGGCCGATTTCTGGCTGCCCAGCCTGTCGATCTGGCTAGCGGTGGCGGCCTGGCTGCTGGCGCGCCCGTCGATGCCCGCCGCCGCCACGCAGCCCGCTGCGCCGGTTCCGCCCGCCGGCCGCCGGGAGCGGCTGCGCCCCTACGCTCCCGGGGTGGGCGCCCTGGCCCTCGTGCTGCTGCTCGGGCTGACCCGCTACAGCGCCCCGCTGTGCTGCCTGGGGCCGTCCCGCCCGCCTGCCCTGCCCGCCCTGCTGCCCGGCCTGGCCCTGGCAGCCGCAGCGGCCGCGCTGGCTGCCTGGCTGGCGGCGGGCCGCCCACACCTGGCCGCCTCCAGCGGGATCGTGCTGCTGCTGGCTGCCCTGCTGGCGCTGAAGACCCCCGCCCTGGCGCTGGCGCTCAGCGCCGGGCTGCGCCGGCTCAGCGGGCAGTCGGCCGCGCTGGCTGCCCCCGGCGACCTGGCCTGGGTGGGCTTCTCCTACCTGGCCTTTCGCCTGGTGCACACCCTGCGCGAGGCCCAGCAGGGCAAGCTGCCCGCCCTGCGGCTGGATGAATTTCTGATCTACGCGCTGTTTCCCGCCGCCTATACCGCCGGCCCGATTGACCGCGCCCCACGCTTCATCGGCGAGCTGCGCGTGCTGAACGGCGAAGCCCTGCCGTCCCGCGCCGCCCCGGCCCCGGCCGCGCCGGGCGAAGACCTGCTGGCGGGCGGGCGGCGCATCCTGGGCGGGGTGGTCAAAAAGTTCGTCCTGGCAGACAGCCTGGCGCTGCTGGCGCTCAACCCGGAGAATGCTCTGCAAGTGCAGTCAACCGGCTGGATGTGGCTGCTGCTGCTCGGCTACACGCTGCGCATCTACCTGGACTTCTCAGGCTATACCGATATCGCCATCGGCATCGCCCGCCTGCTCGGGCTGCACCTGCCCGAAAACTTCGACCGGCCCTACCTGAAGACGAACCTGACCGCTTTCTGGAACAGTTGGCACATCACCCTGGCGCAGTGGTTCCGGGCCTACTATTTCAACCCGTTCACCCGCTGGCTGCGCTCACGCCCGCACAAGCCGCCCGTGTGGCTGGTGGTGCTGCTGGCCCAGTTCAGCACCATGGCGCTGATCGGCCTGTGGCACGGCGTCAGCTGGAATTTCTTCGCCTGGGGCGCCTGGCATGGGCTAGGCCTGTTCGTCCACAATCGCTATTCCGACTGGCTGCGCCCGCGCAGCGCCTTCCTGGACGAGCGCCCGGCGCTGCAGCGCGCCGCAGCCGCCACCGGCTGGCTGCTGACCTTCCTGTTCGTCGCCCTGGGCTGGGTGTGGTTCGCCCTGCCCCAGCCGGCCCAGGCGCTTGCCGTGCTGCGCACCCTGTTTGGAGGCTGATCCGATGGACCCGCACCCTGCCCCCGGCCGTTTCCTGGCCCGCATGCTGCTCAAGGCGCTGCTGTTGTTCGTCATCGCCAACCTGCTGTTCGCCGCCGCCGGCCCACTGCCCGCGCTCGGCCGGCTGTCGCTGTATAACCGCGCCTTCCCGGGCCGCCAGCGCCTGCCCTACGGCGACGTGCCCGCCCGGGCCTACAATCTCAGCCTGTACAACCTGGAAGCCATGTTCGCCTCGCACGAACTGGCCGGCGGGCCAAAACCGGCGGACGAGTTTCGCGTGCTGCTGGTGGGCGATTCGGCCACCTGGGGCTGGCTGCTGGCTGCGCCAGACACGCTTTCGGCCCAGTTGAACAACCTGCAGCTGACCGCCCCCGACGGGCGGCGCATGCGCTTCTACAACCTGGGCTACCCGGTGATGTCGCTCACCAAAGACCTGCTGCTGATCGAGCGCGCCATGGCCTACCAACCCGATCTGCTGGTGTGGCAGATCACGCTGGAATCGCTGCCCCGGGACAAGCAGCTCTACCCGCCGCTGCTGCAGAACAACCCGCAGGCTGTCCAGCAGCTGCTGGCGCGCGCCGGGCTGGACCTGCCCGAAGCCCAGCCCGGCGCGCCAAGGCTGGCGCGCCGCTCGTTTCCCGACCGCACCCTGCTGGGCGCCCGCCG
>JBJSYW010000190.1:0-2505 GCA_046089985.1 Chloroflexota bacterium | reverse complement strand
ACTTTCAGCGGGATGGGCAGCGAGCCGTAGCGCAGCTGGATCGCCAGCGCATTGGCCTCTTCGTAGGTGAAGCCGCCCGAGATCTGGCCCTGTCCGTTGGGGATCTGGCTCTGGATCGCCGGGACGTTCAGCACCTGCTTGTCGATCACGATCGCCAGCACCTTGCCGATGTGGGTGGCGGTAAATTCGCTGAAGACCTGGGCGCCTTTGCTGGTCAGCACGAAGTTGATCAGGTAATCGTTGCCGGCCTGGGACTTTTCCACCTGCACCGACTCAAGGTCGGCCCCGGTCATCACCACCGGGAAGGCCGGGGTGACAGCCGTGGCGGTGACGCCTTCGGTCTGGGTAATCGGCGCAGCCGGGGGCGTGCCGCCCATCGGGTAGGTCTGGATCGTGCTGCCTACCAGCTGCGAGGCTTCTTCCTGGGAGATGGCCGACATATCCACAAATTCCAACAGACCGGTCTGCTGGATGGTTGCGAGCGCTTTTTCAGGATCTTTTTCGCCAGGCAGCTCGACCACGATGCGGTTATTTCCAACCCCTTGCACCACCGCTTCGTTCAGCCCCAGGCCATTGACACGATTTTCAACAACCCCCACTGCGGCCGTCATGGCGCCGGGTTCGATCGGCGTACCCGCCGGGACATCGGCTTCCAATAGGGCCTGCACGCCACCCACCAGGTCGAGACCCAGGCGGGTGACGAACTGTTTCTCAATACCGCCCACGTTGATGCCAGGGCTGTTTGGCAGCACGATGTACACACTGATCAGTACGACTGCCACGACAACAATCAGGAGCTTCCAAATACGTTGCGACATTCCAGTTGCGACCTCCGGGTATCCAAACAAATACCAGCCCCTGGCACTGCCAGGCGCTGGCAAGTTACACAAGGGCCGATTATACTCCAATGTATGGGATTGGATAAGGGATTCTTAACAGAATGTCAGGCGGGCGCGGGGTTTATAAGCTCTGCAGGAAGCGCTCGACCTGCTCGGTCACCTGGTCGAGGCTGAGGTTGTCGGTATCGATCACCAGGTCGGCATGCCGGCGGGCATGCTGCAGGCGGCGCAGTTGCTCCAGGTATTCCTTCTCGGTCCAATCCATGTTCCGGCGCTGCAGCGTGACCGGGTAGCTGACCTGCAGGAAGACCAGGATGTCTGGGTGGGTGATGCGCTTCCACATCTCCGCTACATACGAATGCTCCTGGGCGATGTGGCGCACCCGGGTGTAGCCATCGGCTTTCAGACGGTTGATCAATGAGGACTTACCCGCAGCGCACGGGCCGACGACTCCGACCAGCGGCGGCTGGGAGGGGGCGGTGATCGGCGCAGGACTGCCAGGCTCGTCCATGCGGTTCAGGAGTGCAGCGGCAGCCGCACCGACATGCGCCGCACTTCGTCGCCGGTCGCCGGCAGCACACCCACCACCACCACGCTGACATCGTCCACCGGGCGGCCTTCGTCCAGCTTGAGCGCCTGCTCGAGCAGCGAATCGGCGATCTGCTGCGGCGAGCTGATGCAGTCTTCCAGCAGCGCTTCCAGGCAGGTGGCGACCTCCAGCCGGCTGCCGCTGCGCTCGCCGGCATGCACCAGGCCGTCGGTGAAGATCACTGCCGTCAGGCCGGCCTCCAGCGGCGCTTCAGTGATCACCGGGCGGGTGCCACGGTAGATGCCCACCGGCTGGCTGGGTTCGTCCAGCACTTTGATCTGGTCGCCATAGGCCAGCAGCGCCGGGGCCGGGTTGTTGCGGGTGATCACGACCGTCTGGGTTTGCTGGTCGACCGAGAGGATGTTGAGGGTCGAGGAGACCTTGCCGTTCCGCTCGGTGAACAGGCTGTCGGACGCAGCCCGGGCTGCCGCTCCGTCACGCACGCCTTCGGCCAGCAGGGCGATCACCTTGCGCACCACCAGGTTCGACACCATCTTTGCGCCGCGCCCCGAGCTTTGCCCATCGGCCATTACCACCGATACGCCGCCCTGGGGGCGCTCCACGACTTCCACCGTATCGCCACTATTGCTCGTGGCATACTTGCGAACTTTAGCGACAGCGATTTGCACTTCCATGCGGTTTATTCTAGCACAAACCGGCCTGAAATCAAACGCTGAGAATGATGATCAACACCTGGCTGCTCCCGACCGGCTGCAGGCGTGCCCGGGCTGAAAAACCGGCCTGCCGCCAGCGCTGCAGCAGCGGTTCGATCGCCCGCAGCGGCTCGGGCGGGATGTCCTGACCGGTGACCCGAAACAGCAGCCGTGACAGGTGCTCGGGCCAGGTGCGCCCGGTGGCCCAGGCGCTCAGCAGGATCACCCACTGCCCGCCCGGCGCCAGCACACGCCGCACCTCGGCGGCGGTGAGCGGGTCGGCTACATACTCGGTGGGGAAAGTGCAAACCACCTGGTCAAAACAGGCGCTGGGGAAAGGCAGGGCTTGGGCCGCGCCGAGCGCCAGGCGCGCGGCTGGCGCTCCGATGCGCCGGCGGGCGATGCGGCCCATCTGCGGGCTGCG
>JBJSYW010000189.1:0-4410 GCA_046089985.1 Chloroflexota bacterium | reverse complement strand
CGCGGCAGACCTGGCGCCTGGCTCGGCAGCGCCGGCTCCTGAAGCGGCGGATGCCGGATTGGGTGCGCCCGAACCGGGAGCGCCCGCTCCCGCAGAAGACGCTCCTGCGCAGCCGCTGGCTCAAGCCGCCGAGCCAGCCGCTGAGCCGCCTGCGCCGCCCGCCCGCCGTCCGATCTCTCACTACGTGCTGCTGCCGCTGTACGCCTGGGGCGCGGCCAACTGGGACCTGGCGATCATCGAGCCGCTGCTGCAAAACTCGCACCCCACGATCGGCTTTTCGCTGGCGGAAGCCCGCCATGCCGAGCGCGTCACCGTGGTGGGCGGGGAAGGCGCGGTTTCGGTGGATGCGCTGGCGATGCTGCGCAAAGCCGGGTGCCAGGTCGAGCGGATCCTGGAGGATGGCACGCTAATTGCAACCTGATCGGTAACTTCTTTGGTGGTTACAGGAGAATACACATGAACACGACAACCAGCTCGAACCTGTTCCCAATGCCGCAGGATGGCCAGGACGCCGAGGCGCATGCCCTGGGTGTGCGCCAGCCGGTCCTGAAAGTTGTGGGGTTGGGCGGCGGCGGCTGCAACGCCATCGAGCGTATGATGGCCCTGGAGATGAAGGGGGTGGAGTTTATCGCCGCCAATACCGATGTACAGGTCCTGAAAAACCACCCGGCGCCGGTGCGCATCCTGCTCGGCCCGAAAACCACGGAAGGCATGGGGGCCGGGGGCAACCCCGAGCGCGGCCGGGCGGCCGCCGAGGAGAGCCGCCAGGAACTGTCTGATGCGCTGGCCGGCGCAGATATGATTTTCCTAACTGCCGGGATGGGCGGCGGCACCGGTACCGGCTCGATCCCGGTAGCGGCTGAGATCGCCCGCGCCCAGGGCGCAGTGACGATTGCCATCGTCACCACTCCCTTCAGCTTTGAGATGGGCCGCCGCCAGAAGAACGCTTCCGAAGGCCTGGCCCGCCTGCGCGAGCACACCCACACGCTGGTCACCATCCCCAACGACCGGCTGATCCACGTAGCCCCGCGCAACCTGTCGATGCAGCTGGCCTTCCACCTGGCCGACGATGTGCTGCGCCAGGCGGTGCAGGGCATCACCGAGCTGGTCACCACCTCCGGGCTGATCAATGTCGACTTTGCGCATATCCGCCGGCTGATCCAGCTGGGCGGCGGGGCGCTGATGTCGATTGGCCAGGCGGATGGTGAGAACAAGGCCCGCCAGGCGCTGCAGCAGGCGCTGCACCACCCGCTGCTCGACTCGGTTGACCTGAGCCGGGCGGCTGGGGTGATCGCCAACTTCACCGGCGGGCAGGATCTGACCCTGTTCGAGGTGCAGGATGCGCTGACCAGTCTGCAGGCCCGCACCGGCGAAGATACCGAGATCATCTTCGGCGTCATCACCGATGACAGCATGGAAGGCCGGGCGCAGGTGATCCTGATGATCACCGGGCTGGGCGCCGTGCCGGCCGATGAAATCTTCCCCGGCTTGAAACAGCCGGCCCGGCGGCCTGAACCCGCCCTGGCTCCGGCGGCCCGCCCGGCGTCTGCCGGCCGCGAGGCCGGCGAAAGCGCCCACCCCTACTACCCACCGCCGGCGTTCCACACCGGCGCTCCCGACGAAGCCCCGGCGGCTCCCCGGGCGCTCAACCTGGCCCCCGCGGCGCGCGACCTGCCGCCCTTCTTCCGCTACCGCAGCAACCCCGACTGGCGCAGCCGCTGACCGCCGGGCTGGAGGACTCATGGACCCCAAACTGATCCACTCGATCAGCCAGGAAATCTACCGCCGCTTCCCGGTGTTGGCTGGGAAGCGGCCGCGCGTCCAGCCTTTCCCGGCCCCGGCCGGGCGGTTTGGGCGCATCCTGAACCCGGGCGGACCGGCCTACCTGCTGGTCTACCAGGGTTATGGCATGACCGCCACCCACCAGCGTCTGCCGGTGGTGGTGCGGGTGACGGCAGACGAGCGCGGAAAAATTCTAAAAATCAGCGCTTCGCGCTAAAAGGGACGGTAAACCGATGGCTCCATTCTCTCAACGCCTTGAAATCGCCTTCTGGCAGGGCTGGGTGGCGGTGCTGCAGTCGCTGCGCTCTACGCGTTGGGCGTCGCTGCTGCTGGTGGTCAGCGCCTGCTCGGGGATGCTGCTGCTGATGGCTTTCTCGGCCGCCTACCTGGAGAACGGCATGCCGGCGGCTGCCCAGGCGGCGCAGGCAGCCCTGCCCAAGCCGCAGACCGGGCAGCACAACCTGCTGCTGGTGCTGGTCGACCGGCTGGAACCGGCGCCGCAGTTGGGCGGGGCCTGGCTGGTGGTGGCGGATCCGGAATATACCCGGCTGACCTTTCTGCCGCTGGGCCACACGATCGATCTGCAGGAGACCCCGGTGGCAGCCGACCTGGCGCGCTCCTTCGGCCTGACCGCCTCCGGCGAGCTGGCCCCGGCCTTTATCGCCGCAGCAGAGCAGACCGGCATCTGGTGGGATAACTACCTGGTGGTGGATGCCTCCAGCCTGTCGGCCCTGGTCGACCTGGTGGGTGGGGTGGACCTGGGCGGCGGGCCGGTCTCGGGGGCGGCCGCGGCGGCCTCGCTGCGCCGGCAGACCGGTGATCCGGCTGCCATGCTCGACAGCCAGGCGGTCTTGATGGACGGGATCTGCCGCCAGGCTCCCGGGCTGATCGAACGGGCCGACCCGCAGATGATGGCCGGCCTGCTGGCCGGTTATGGCCGCACGGACATTCCGGCGGAAAGCATAAGCAGCGCCTTGCCGGCGCTGCGCCAGCTGGGTGGACTGAGCTGCCAGTTCCCCACCCTGATTGGGAGGTAAAGCATGGCATTGAGCACACACGACATGGTGTTGTTCCTGGTAGGGATCCTGTTCCTGGTCGGCCTGGTCACGTTTGTGATCGGGCTGCTGATCCTGGTGCTGCGAGCGTCCAGTTCGGATGTGCAGCTGCTGGCGGCGCAAGCCGGGCGGCTGGTGCAGAAAGGAATGACCGAGCAGGTGGCCGGGCTGGTGGGCAATGCTACCGTTTTGCTCGATTCGTTGAATCAATTGGTGCGCAATACGCGCGGCGTGGGCATTTTCCTGACGTTTACCGGCCTGGGGCTGATGGTTTTGGCCGTCTGGCTGGGGATCCAGTTCTATCAGGTGCAGTTATGAACCGCTCTCCGTTTGTGATCGCGTTGAAGCAGCGCCTGCCGGAAGGCGCCTGGACGTACGTGCTGACCGCGCTGCGGCAGGACCGGCGCATCTGGGATGCGCTGATTACCGGTGGGCTGGGCCGGCAGGCTTTGGATGCGCTGCCGGCTGAACCGGCCGCCTGGACGCCTGCGGCGCTGGCTTTGCTGGCGGCGCAGCTTCCGTTAACCACCGGTGAACTGCAGGCCCAACCGCTGCAGCCGCTGCCGGACGAGCTGCAGGCGCGCCTGGAAGAGCGCCTGCCGGCGGAAGCGCCCGAGCGAGCCCCCGTCGGGCTGGACGGGCTGGCCTGGCAAGCGCTGGCGCTGCGCGAGCGCTACCGGCGCAGCAGCAGCTGGCGGGCGGTATTGAAAGAGTCCGGCCTGGATGGCCCCGGGGGGGACACCCTGGCGGCCTGCCTGGTGGGGATGCTGCCCGAGCCGGGGCGCATGCTGCGGGCATTGGCCGGAGGCCGGGCCGGCAAGAGCCGGCCGGAGGCCGCGCTGCACGCCCTGCTGTGTCAGCCGCTGCCGCCGGCACAGCAAGAGAGCGACCTGCGCCTGCTGCTGGCCGAACTGCACCCGGCCGAGGGGCTGCAGGTGCTGCGCGAGCTGTCTCGCCAGCGCCCGGCGACCGCCGGACGCCTGTCGCAGGCTTACCTGGTTGAGGCCGCTGCGGCGCAGGCCGCCGGCGCCGGCCGCGCCCAGGGCGAAGCTGCCGTGGATGTCAGCCGGCAGTTCGACCGGCTGGCCGAATCGCTGCGCATCGCCCATGCCTACCAGTTCGCCAACGACCCCGATCGGGCCGTGCCGCTGCTGGCCGAGGCGCTGCGCGAAGTGCGCCGGCTGCGCGGCCATCTCTCGGCCAGCCTGGCCCAGGCCGTGGCGCACGCCACTGGCAGCGGCGACGAGCAGTGGCGGGAGACCGCCCTGGAGACCAGCCTGGAAGCCTGGAAGCAGGCGGTTCAGCTGGCCCCGGACCTGCCGCAGTATTCTTCCGGCCTGGTGAACGCCCTGATCGACGCCGGGCGGCCGGCCGAAGCGCAAAAATACCTGCAGCGCTGCCAGGCCAATGGCGACCAACACCCGGCCCTGTCGCTGGCTGCGGCGCAGTTGGCCGCCGGGCGGCAGGACACAGTTGAAGCGCAGCGCTTTGCCCAGCAGGTCCTGCGCCAGGTGGAAGCCGGCGAGGGCCTGACCCAGGCCCAGTTCGCTGCGCTGGTCCGCCTGCTGCAGGG
>JBJSYW010000188.1:0-2973 GCA_046089985.1 Chloroflexota bacterium | reverse complement strand
CTGCTCAACCTGCTGCTGGCGAACGTGCGTACCCCGCAGGAGCGCTCCGGCGACCTGCTAGCGCAGATCGCCGCCAACCGGCGCGGGGCCGAGCGCCTGGTGGAGCTGTGCCGGCGCTGTGGGGTGGCGCAGGCCGAGGCGGCGATGCACGAACTGCTGGGCTACACCGAACGCCTGGCCCGGCGGCTGCTGGAGGCGCTGCCGGATGGGCAGTACACCTTTGAAGATGCACTGGACGACGATGGGGTGGGCGGCGGGCGGGTGCCAATCCGCGCCTGCGTGACCATCGCCGGCGACCAGGCGGTGGTCGACTTCAGCGGATCGGCGGCGCAGCAGGACGGCAGCATCAACGCGGTGTACGCGATCACGTTGTCGGCGGTGTATTACGTCTTCCGCTGCCTGCTGGGGCTGGATGCGCCGAACAACGCCGGCTGCCTGGCGCCGGTGCAGGTGATCGCCCCGCCGGGGACGGTGGTGAACGCGCTTCCGCCGGCGCCGGTGGCGGGCGGCAACGTGGAGACCTCACAGCGCATTGTGGATGTGCTGCTGGGGGCGCTTGCGCAGGCCGCCCCGCAGCGCATCCCGGCTGCCTCGCAGGGCACGATGAACAACCTGACCATCGGCGGTCGCGGCGCAGGCGGGGCGTTTGCATATTATGAGACCATCGGCGGCGGGATGGGCGCTTCGGCCGGGCAGGATGGGCCGTCGGCGCTGCACTCGCATATGACCAACACGCTCAATACCCCGGTCGAGGCGCTGGAGTACGCCTACCCGCTGCGCGTGCTGCGCTACGCCGTGCGGCGCGGGTCGGGCGGGCGCGGCCGGCGGCGCGGCGGCGACGGCATCCGCCGGGATGTGCAGGTGCTGTCTGCGGCCCAGGCCACGCTGCTGACCGAGCGGCGGGTTACTCGCCCGTATGGGCTGGCAGGCGGCGAAGCAGGCCAGGCGGGTCAGAACCGGCTGCTGCGCGGCGGCGCTGAGCTTGAACTGCCGGGCAAGGGCGCGATCGACCTGCAGGCGGGCGATATTATCAGCATCCGCACGCCGGGCGGCGGCGGCTTCGGGCAAGCCGAAGGCGGAAAGCCGGGCGGCGAGGCGGATGAGCAAGATGGGTAGGTGGGTAATGAAACGGACTGTGTTTCTTGGCTGTATGACGTTCTGTTTGGCCGTGCTGTTGAGCGGGTGCGGCGCAGGCCCTGCTGCGCCCACGCCCGCGCCCACCCCGGTGGTGCTGGCGGATACCTTCTTCACCGGGCAGGCGCTGCTGGATGCAAACGGCAATCGCCAGGTGGACGAGAGCGACCTGCCGCTGGAAGGGGCGCTGTTCGAAGTGATGGGCTTCCAGACCCTGACCGATGGGCGCGGCTACGCCATGGTGATCATCCCCGGCGGTTGGGACCGCCCGGCGGCGGCGCGCATGAGCGCCCCGCGCGGCAGCGGGGCCACCCCTATCAGCCCGAACCCGGTGCTGCTGCAAAGCAGCGGTCCGCTGCAGGCGGTTTACCTGTTCCAGCCGGGGGCCGCCACGGCGGCGGCTGCTACGGCTGCCGGCATGCCGGCGGGCACGCCGGCCCCGCCGCCCACGCTGACCCCGTTTGCCAGCTATACCCCGGTGCCCACGTTGACCCCCCAGGGGCAGCTGGGCCCGGATGAGACCCTCCAGGCGACTGCGCCGGGCGGCGCGCCGGCTGCGCCGCTGCCCACGCAGCCCCCGCCGCCCCCACGCGCCGGGGCGGTGCTGCGCGACCAGCCCTACTGCAAGGCCGGGGCGGTGGTTTTGAAGATGGACGTGTATTACCCGCACCGGCTTAAGCCGGCTGCGCCGCTGGTGATTTACATCCACGGCGGCGGCTGGACCTCCGGCGATAAGGGCGACTTGATCAGCCGGGAGTTCTTCCCGGCGCTGCAGCAGGCCGGGTATACGGTGGCGGCGATCAACTACCGGCCGGCGCCGCGCTTCAAGTTCCCGGCGATGATTGAAGATGTCAAGTGCGCGGTGCGCTCGCTGCGCGCCAATGCCGCCGCTTACCAGGTTGACCCGCAGCGCATCGCCCTGCTGGGCGCCAGCGCCGGGGGGCACCTGGCGGCGTTGGCAGGCCTGGCGGGCGAGCCGGCTGGTTGGGATGTGGGTCAGTACCTAGACCAATCCAGCGAGGTGCAGGCGGTGGTGGACCTGTTCGGCCCGGCGGACCTGCGGCGCATGGCGCTGGGCGGCGACCGGCGGCTGGGAGAGCAGGTGTTTGGGCTGCTGTACACTGACGATGACCTGTTGAGCAGCTACAGCCCGCTGACCTACGTGCATGCAGACGCACCGCCGTTCCTGCTGCTGCACGGCGACCAGGACCGCACCGTGCCGCTGCAGCAGTCGCAGCTGTTGTATGATGCGCTGCGGGCAGCCGGCGCGCCGGTAGAGCTGGTGGTGGTCCAGAACGCCGGGCACAGCTTCCGCCAGGCGGGCGAAGCGCCGATCGACCCGAGCCTGGAGCAGATTGTGGCGCGGGTATTGGATTTCTTACGCGAGAACCTGGCGGCGCAGTAGCGGGTGGGGCCGGGGCGCGGGTGGTGAATGTGCGGTGTAGCGCGCCGGCTCAGGCCGAGCGGGCCAGCATTTGGTACAGAACCACGCCGGCGGCTACGGCCAGATTAAGGGAAGTGGCCCTGCCGCGCATCGGCAGGCGCAGGTTGATCTCGGCGGCCGCGCTTTGCTCGGCGCTCAGGCCCTCGCGCTCGCTGCCCAACAGCAGGATGCGCGGCGTTTCGTAGCGCTCTACGGTGCGGTAATCTTGGGCGGCGTGGGCCGAGGTGGCGTAGACATGGTAGCCGTGACGGCTTGACCAGGCGCTGAACTCGGCGAAGGAGGCCGGCACCGGCGGGTACCAGAAGAGCGTGCCCATGCTGGCGCGCACGACCGCCGGTTGGTAGGGGTCGAGCGTGCTGTCAAGCAGCAGCACGCCGCCGGCGCCGACCGCGTCG
>JBJSYW010000187.1:0-6897 GCA_046089985.1 Chloroflexota bacterium | reverse complement strand
GTTCGCTGCCTACGGTTGGGACCCGGAAGACCTGCCCGACCCGCAAGCTCCGGAGACGCCGCAGCGCTCCCGGTTGGACTGGCGCGAGCTGGATCGCCAACCGCATGCGGCCTTTCTGGACTGGCACCGCCGGCTGGCGCGCCTGCGCCGCGCCCACCCGGCCCTGGCTGCCGGCGACCAGGAGCCGATCTCCGTCGATTTTGATGAGCGCCGGCGCTGGATGGTGATCGGGCGTGAGCTGCTGGGCGAGCAGCTGCTGATCGCCGCCAACTTCGCCGCTGAGCAGCAGGCGCTGCCGCTGCGGCATGCCGGCGCACAAGCCGCTGATCCGCGCAGCAGCGGCGCCCGGCGCGCTGCCGGCGGGCCGGCGGACGCCTGGGAGCGGGGCGGATGGGAAATCCTGGTTCACTCCGAGCAGGGGGCGCGCCTGCAGGACGGGCAGCTGTGGCTGCCCGCCCAATCCGGCGCAGTGCTGCAGCGGCGGCCGGCGGGTTAGATCCGGCTGAGCTCGAAAATGTGCGCGGCCCAGCCGGGCAGCTCCAGTTGTAGTCCGGCGTTGGCCAGTTCGTCGCCGTCGAACTCGAAGCGGCCCGTTTCCAGCAGGTCGTTGAACTGCCAGCGCCCGCCGGTCAGGTCGCCGTCGGGCAGGCGCAGCGCGCAGCCGCCCGGGTTGGCCGAGTAGTTGACCACCACCCACAGCCGCTCGCCCTGCAGCCCCAGCCACTGGTAGCCGATGAACTGCCCGCGCGGCTCACCGCTGATCGGCGAAGGCTCGGAGATCATCCGGCTCCACTGCCCGCACAGCGCCGGGTGGCGCAGGCAGCCCAGCAGGCGTTGGTACATGGCTGCGATCTGCGGGTTGGGCTGTTCCAGCGGTGGGCGGGCCAGCTGCATCGGTACGCGCATGCGCCAGCCTTCCAGCTGCCCGTGCTGGAAGAAGCGCAGCCCGGGCGCCAGGTAGGTGAGCACCGCCGCGGCGCGGTGCTCGGGCAGCGGCAGGCGCTCGGCGGCGCGCGGCTCATCGTGGTTTTCCAGGAAGTGCGCCATGTGCCCCAGCATGCCCGGGTCCATCGACAGGTGCTCGGTCACCCAGCGCGGGTCGCGGTGCATCAGCGCGTCGTACAGCAGCTTGTCGTAGGTATAATCGAAGCCCTGCTCTTGCAGCTCCCACTCCCGGTTCCAGTACACCTCGGCCAGGAAGGTGAAGTCCGGGTAGACCGCCCGCACCTGCTGGATCGCCGGTTCCCAGAACGGCTGCATACTGCGCCCCCAGACTTTCTGGAAGACATCCGGCAGCACCAGCATGGCCATATCGCAGCGCACCCCATCGCAGCGCGTGGCGATGTCGAGCAGCTTGGCGCGCATCGCCTGGTGCGCTTCCGGGTTGGAGTAGTCGAACTGCAGCGTGTCGATCCAGGATGGGAAATAGGGGTCTTTGCCATGCGCCAGCACCCAATCGCCATAGGCGGTAGGCACGCGCACGTAGTCGTGGGGGCGTTCGGCCAGGTCCTGATCGCTGCCGTAAACGAAGTAGTCCGGGTAATCCCACACCCAATAGTGGTCGATGGCGGTGTGGTTGGGCACGAAGTCGAGCATCAGCCGCAGCCCGCGCGCCGCCATGCGCTCGCGCAGGCGCGCCAGCGCTTCGTCGCCGCCGAAATCGGAATGGATGCGGTAGCGGGCGATGGCGAAGCACGAACTGGCAATATCCTCGTCCTTCAGATCGGGAACCACCCGTTCCAGTTCGCGCCGCAGGGGCTGATTTTCAAGCGAAATACGCCGGCCAATCCTGCCGGTCTCCCAGGCGCCGAGCAGGTAGATCCACTCGAACCCGGCTTCGGCCAGGCGGTCCAGCGCTGTGTCTGGAATATCGTCCAGCGTGGCTGGGCGGCCCAGCTGCCGGCTGAGCGGGTACAGGTAGGTGCGGGTGTAGATCTGGTACAGGGAGGCGGGGATAGGTGTGGATGGCATGCCTATATTATAGCGGTTGATCATCTATAGTACAATAACAGTCGCTTCGCCTCAATCTGGGCCTGGCCCACAAAAAGTGATAAGGACCCCGCGATCGTGGAAGACCTATACCTTGCAGCTTCAGAGTTCACGTATTGGATCCAGGATGAGATGGCGCGCCTGCGCATCCCGGGCCTGGCGCTGGGGGTGCTGTTCGGCGAGCAGACCTACCGGGCCGCCTATGGGGTGACCAGCGTGGAGAACCCCCTGCCGGTCAGCGCCGACACGCTGTTCCAGGTTGGCTCGATCAGCAAGACCTTCACCGCCCTGGCGGTGATGCGCCTGGTGGAGCGCGGCGAGCTGGCGCTTGACCGTCCCTTGATCGAAGACCTGCCCGAACTGCGCCTGGCCGACCTGCAGGTGCAGCGCCGGGTGACCCTGCGCCACATCTTCACCCATACCGGCGGCTGGCTGGGCGATTATTTCGACGACACCGGCCGCGGCGATGATGCGCTGGCCAAAATTGTCGCCCGCCTGGGCGACCTGCCGCAGCAGACCCCGCTCGGTGAAATCTGGTCGTACAACAACGCCGGTTTCTACCTGGCCGGGCGGGTGATCGAGGTCAAGACTGGCAAGACCTATGAAGCGGCGCTGCAGGAACTGGTGCTCGATCCGTTGGAGATGCATCATTCATTCTATGACCCGGCCGATGTGATGACGCACCGCTTCGTGGTGGGGCACAGCGCGGTATTCCCGGGGCAGGCGGGTGAGCCGGCGGTGCAGCGCCCGTGGGCGCTTGCCCGGGCCGGCAGCCCGGTGGGGGGGCTGGCGGCTTCGCTGAACGATATGCTGCGCTACGCCCGCTTCCAGCTGGGCGATGGGTGCATCCCCGGCAGCCAGGCGCGGCTGCTTTCCAGCACGCTGCTGCAGGAGATGCAGCGCCCGTGCGCCCCGGCCGCCCACGGCGAGCAGTTTGGCGTTTCGTGGTTTATCCGTGCGCTGGAAGACCTGCAGGTGCTGCGGCACGGCGGGGCCACGCACGGGCAGATGGCCACCTTCCAGTTTGTCCCCGGGCGGGATCTGGCGGTGGTGGTGTTGACCAACTCGGACCGCGGCGACGAGCTGTATACCCCGCTGGCGGCCCACCTGGTCGAGCGGCTGCTGCATAAGGACTATCCCAAGCCGCAGGTGATCGAGCACCCCGAGCATCTGGCCGGGTTCGCCGGTCGTTACACCGCCGCAGCAGATGACTACACCCTGGATTGGCGCGACGGCGAGCTGTGGCTGCTGCACCAACCCAGGGGCGGCTTCCCGGCCAAAGACTCGCCGCCTTCGGCCGCCCATCCGCCGGTGCGCGTGGCGCTGTGCGCCCCCGACTGCTGGATGGTAGTCGACGAGCCGGGCCAGGGCGACCTGGGTGAAATCCTGCGCGACCCGCAGGGCCGCATCGCCTGGCTGCGCTTCGGCGGCCGGGTCCATCGCCGGATCGATTAACGCCCCGCAGAAAGGCAGGCAGTATGCAGCGACTCAACCCGCTTCGGCTTTTGCTGGCCCTGGCCGGCATGCTGGCGCTTAGTCTGGCGATCTGGCAGCTGCAGGCTGCCTACTATGGCCTGGATGTGCTGCGTTTTACCCAGGATGGCCTGCCGGTGCGCATTTATCTGAACAAAGGCGCCGATCCCGAAACGCGCCCGCTGGTGCTGGTGGGGCACGGCTTCGCCGGTTCTTCGGAAGTGATGGAAGGTTATGCCCTGACCTTTGCTCACGCCGGGTATACGGTGGCGGCCTGGGATTTTGACGGCCATGGCGAGAGCCTGCGCCGGATGGAGAACGCCGACCTGGTGCAGAACCCCCGCCAGGTGCGCCAGTTGATGGTGGCGCGCGGGCTGACCGACAATCAGCGCGTGGCGATCGTGGGCCATTCGATGGGCAGTGGGGTGGCGGTGGAATTCGGCAAGAAATATTCCGACGTGGCGGCGGTGGTGGCGATCTCGCCGGTCAGCCGCACGGTGGACCCGCAGCTGCCGCGCAACCTGCTGCTGATGGCCGGGGCGCTAGAGCCGCAGTTCCTGCTTAGCTCGCAGTTGATGCTGGCCCAGGCGGGCGGCGCCGGCGGCGACCTGGCTGCCGGAACGGCGCGCAAGCAGGTCACCATCCCGGCGGTGGAGCATGTGGCGATCCTGTTCTCTGACGCGGCCCACCAGGAAGCGCTGCGCTGGCTGGATGGGACCTTTGGCCCGCAGCCCGGCCGGCGCGCCTTCCACGACCTGCGCCCGCTGTGGTATGTGGTGGGTCTGCTGGGGATGGTGCTGATGGCCGGGGCGCTGGCGCCGGGCGCTGCGCCAGAGGCTGCCCGGTCTGCCGGGCCGGCGCCGCTGCGCCTGGGGGCGGGCCTGCTGGGCGGGGCGGCGGCGGCTACGCTGCTGCTGGAGCTGGCCGGCGGGTTGGGTGTGGACCTGCGCCAGCTGTTGGGCCTGTCAATCGGCGGCTACCTGATGGTGTGGTTTGGGCTGGCGGGGCTGGCAGCCGGGCTGCTCAGCGGTTTGCCGCTCGACCGCCCCACGCGCGGCGAGCTGCAGGGCGGGTTGGTCGCCTTCGCTGCCCTGTGGCTGGGGTTCGGCTGGCTGGGCAGCTTCACCTGGCTGAACTGGACCCTGACGCCGGCGCGCCTGGGTCTGTGGCTGCTGGGGACGCTGCTGCTGCTGCCGTGGATGCTGACGATGGGCGAGGCCATGCGCAGCCCGCGTCCGGTGGTCAAACTCAGCTGGTGGTTGGCCGGCAGCCTGCTGGTGTGCGGCTCGATCATGGCGGCTATGACCGCCAACCCTGAACTGGCGTTCCTGGGGTTGATCCTGCCGCTGTTCCCGGTGGTTCTGGCGGTGCATGCCCTGGTGACTGGCACGCAGGGCAGCCGTTGGGTGTATGCGCTGAGCGGGGCGGCCTTTGTCAGCTGGCTGCTGGCGGCAGTTTTCCCGCTGGTGTGACCGGGAGGCCGGGTTGGGGAACAAAAACCGCCCGGGAGACGTTTCCTAAATGACTGCGAAGGTGGATGGAAAGCGCTGGCACAGGATGTGCAACACTGGAGCGTGTGCGCGTAAAAAATTCACGAAAAATTGAGAGGAACTTCGCAGAACTATTGAAAAAAGGTTGCACACATACTATAATATATCATATTGCTTTACATCGTGAAGGCTGCTGCCAGCCGCGGCGCCGCGCACAGCCCGCCGCCTGGTTTATTGAAGCATCTCAGTGAGGAGGACAATATGCGAACCTTTAAGCGTGTTTTGATGGCTGCCCTGGCCCTGGTGATCCTGCTTGGCGGTCTGGGCGCTGCTCAGCCGGCGCAGGCAGCCGGGTGCGCCTTCTGGCACATGGTGCAGTACGGGCAGAGCCTGTCGTGGATCGGCCGGTATTATAACGTTTACTGGCCGGCGATTGCGCAGGCGAATGGGATCGGCAACCCGCGCTGGATCTATGCCGGGCAGGTGCTGTGCATCCCGGCCGGCGGCGGCTGGGTCAACCCCGGCCCGTGGAACCCGCCGGTCTCTGGCGGCCAGCCGGGCGGCTATCGCACCTGGAGCTTCACGATCCGCACCGTGGATCCCAACACCTCGGTGACGATCGATGGGCGCAACCTGCCCAGCGATGTGCGCCTGAACGTGCGCATGGGCAAACCGGCCAACAACGGCGTCACCTGGACCGACCTGGGCGACCTGGATACCGCCGGCGGCGGCAACCAGAGCTACCAGTTGGTCATCCCCGCCGCGCTGCAGGGCACCCCGCAGCTCCGACTGCGCATCACCCAGGCCAAGAAGAACGGCCGGGTCTTCCAGCAGGACCTGCAGTTCTACACTGCCGGCGGCCCCACCGGCGGCTACCCCGGTTCGGGCTGGAACTACCCGCCGTACTACTACAGCGGCGTTCCCACCATTTGGATCGTAGGTGTGCAGCGCGACAGCTCTGTGCGGGTCAGCACCAACAACTTCCCGCCCAATCTGAACTTTGATGTGCGCATGAACGTGATGGGCACCCAGGGCCTGGGCGGTTTCTACGTGGAGACCTTCAACTCCGGCGTGGGCGGCAGCTTTGTGCGCGACTTCGCCATCCCGCCGGCGCTGTACGGCCAGCCGCAGATCGCCATCCGCACCGACAACTTCAACACCGGCTTCTACAGCTACAACTGGTTCTACAACAACACCACCTACTAAGCTGCGGCGGTTGGACCGCCCGCCCCTTATTGTAAACAGAACCGGCCTGGCGTCCCGTGGTTTTCCTGGGAGCGCCAGGCCGGCTGCGTTTAATGGATGTGCGGATCAGCGTTTTTCTTTGGCGGCGCGTTCCAGGAACCAGAAACCGGCGGCTACCAGCGCCTGCAGCTCGGCTGCTTCGCCGGGAGTCAGCTGCAGCGGAGCGCTGCGCCGGTCCAACTCCTCAACGCATTTCAACAGTGCGCCGCGGTGACCCGAGGCGCGCCTGGCCCAAATCGAGTCGACCGAAACCCGCTCCAGCCGCTGCACCAACATGCGGGCTTGCTCGGCCAGTTCGGCCACTTTTTGTGTTTCGTCATCCATGCGGCTGCCCCTTGAAAGACGCTCGCTCCAGCGAGATGTGCTGGAGCGAGCCGAAAACTGGAATTACAATGATAGTTAGCGAATAAATGGTGCAGATCAAATCATGGGGATAATGGTGCTGAACATATTCCCAACCGCTGTGCCAAACACCGCTACTATAACCAGCACGATGATGGCTACCAGCAAGATAACCAGCGCATACTCTGCCATTCCCTGCGCGCGCTCGTTGGTTATCGGTTTCACAACCGTCACCTCCTTTCATTTTCTCTAATCTGTCTATTAGATTATACATTGATTCCCAGGGGAACGGGACAATGCAGCCGTGCAGCTTTGCCTGACATTTTTGATAACTTGCCCCGGCCCACCTTGGCTGGTG
>JBJSYW010000186.1:0-2955 GCA_046089985.1 Chloroflexota bacterium | reverse complement strand
CGCGGGTGCGGGTGGAGGAGAAATGGATCTTCTCTGCCCTGGAGAAGCGCGGCATCGATTATGAGCGCCTGGATGACCGCACGATCTACTTCGACCTGGAGAACCCGGCTCCCTGGCGCACCTACGATGTGGTGATCGAGCGCAGCATCAGCTATAACAGCGGCCTGTACGCGCTGCGCCTGTTGGAGACCTACGGCGTACCGACGGTCAACACGGTCGCCGTGGCGGAGGTGTGCGGCGATAAGCTGGTGACCAGCGCCATGCTGGCGCGCTGCAGCCTGCCGCAGCCGCGCAACTGCGTGGCCTTCACCCCTGAATCGGCGCTGGAAGCTATCGAAGGCATGGGCTACCCGGTGGTATTGAAGCCGGTGGTTGGCTCGTGGGGGCGGCTGCTGTCGCGCATCAACGACCGCGACGCGGCGGAGGCGGTGCTGGAGCACAAGGCCACCCTGGGGGCGGCGATCCACTCGGTGTTCTATATCCAGGAGTATATCGCCAAGCCCGGGCGGGACATCCGCGCCATCGTGGTCGGCGACCGGGTGCTGACCGCCATCTACCGCAAATCGGAGCATTGGATCACCAACACCGCCCGCGGCGGGGAAGGCGAACTGTGCCCGGTGACGCCCGAGATCGAAGGACTGTGCCTGCAGGCGGCCCAGGCGGTGGGCGGGGGCGTGCTGGCGATCGACCTGATCGAGCACCCCGAGCGCGGCTTCCTGGTCAACGAGGTCAATCACACAATGGAGTTCCACACCGCCCAGCCGATCTCGGGCATCGATATTGCCGGTGAGATCGTGGAGTATGCAGCGCGGCTGGCGTGGCAGAGAAAGGGAAACCGCTTATGAACACCCCCCTGGTCCGCGCGGCGGTGCTGGGCGCTTCCGGTTATACCGGAGGTGAACTGCTGCGCCTGCTGATCGACCATCCCAATGTAGAGGTATGCCAGGCCAGCTCGCGTTCGCACCTGGGCGAATACGTCTACCAGGTGCACCCAAACCTGCGCAAGCGCACCGTGCTCAAGTTCAGCGACCCGGACACGCTGGAAGCGGTGGATGTGCTTTTCCTGTGCCTGCCGCATGGGCAGGCACAGCACAAGATCGAGCAGTTGGCCGGGCTGGCGGGCTGGATCATCGACCTGTCGGCCGACTTCCGCCTGCGCGACGCGGCGGCCTACCAGGCCTGGTACGGCAAGCCGCACGCCGCCCCGGGCTGGCTGGGGCGCTTCGTGTACGGCCTGCCGGAGCTGCACCGGGCCGAGCTCGCCGGCGCGCATTACGTTAGTGGGGTGGGCTGCAACGCCACCGCCGCCAACCTGGCGCTGCTGCCGCTGGTGCGGGCCGGGCTGATCGAGATGGACGCCCCGGTGATCGTGGAAGTCAAGGTCGGCTCGTCGGAAGCCGGGGCGGAGGGCAACGCCGGCTCGCATCACCCGGAGCGCGCCAACGTGGTGCGCACCTTCTCGCCGTTTGGCCACCGCCACACGGCGGAGGTGATCCAGGAACTGGGGCTTACCCGGGTCTCGCTGACGATGACCTCGGTCGACCTGGTGCGCGGCGTGCTAGCCAGCGCGCATGCCCAGGTGAAGCCGGGCGTGGCGGTCAAAGACCTGTGGAAGGCCTACCGGGCGGCGGCGGCCGAGAACCCATTTGTGCGCGTGGTGAAAGAGCAGCGCGGCATCTACCGCGTCCCCGAGCCGAAGATTTTGGCCGGGTCAAACTACGCCGATGTGGGTTTTGAGCTGGATGAGAGCAGCGGGCACGTGGTTGCGCTGTGCGCGATTGATAATCTTATGAAAGGCGCATCCGGCACCGCAGTGCAGTGCATGAACCTGGCGCTGGGGCTGGAAGAGAGCACCGGGCTGGAGTTCGCCGGGCTGCACCCGGTCTAGCCCGGCGGCTGAAAAGAAGAGACAGGCAGGAGCTATGGAAAACACTGGGATCATGGTGGTCAAGCTGGGCGGGGCCGAGGGAGTGGACTTTTCGGCGATCTGCCGCGATGTGCGCGAACTGCTGGGGCAGGGGGCGCGGCTGGTGCTGGTGCACGGCGGGTCGGCGCAGGCCAACGCGCTGGGCGAACAGTTGGGCCGGCCGCCGCGCTTCATCACTTCACCGTCGGGCTACACGTCACGCCACACCGATCGGGCCACGCTGGAAGTGTTCTTGATGGCGGTCAACGGCACGGTGAACTCGCTGCTGGTAGAACAGCTGCAGGGGATGGGGGTTAACGCCCTGGGGTTGAGCGGGCTGGACGGGCGGCTGATCGCCGCCGAGCGCAAGGAAGCGGTCCAGTCGGTGGAGAACGGCAAGCGCAAGATCATCCGCGACGATTACACCGGTAAGATCGAGCGGGTGAACGCCGGGCTGCTGCACACCCTGCTGGACTGCGGCTACCTGCCGGTGATCGCCCCGCTGGCGGTGGGGCACGGCGGGGAGGCGCTGAATGTGGACGCCGACCGGGCGGCGGCGATGGTGGCAGCTGCCTTGGGGGCCGAGACGCTGCTGCTGCTGACGGCCGCGCCGGGTCTGCTGCGCAGCTTCCCCGACGAAAGCACGCTGGTGCGGCAGCTGCCGGCGGCCCAACTTCCGGCGGCGCAGGAGATGGCCCAGGGGCGGATGAAGAAGAAAGTGCTGAGCGCCGAGGAAGCGCTGCAGGGCGGGGTCAAGCGGGTGATCATCGCCGATGGGCGCATCGAGCGGCCGGTTCTGGCCGCGCTGGGCGGCGGCGGGACCACGATCCAATAAGGAGCGGCAGATGGCGGATATTATCGCAACCGAAGACCGGTACACTTCCGGCCTGTATCATAAGCAGCCGGTGGTGATGGTGCGCGGCGCTGGGGCGCTGCTGTATGACGCGGACGGCGTTGAGTACCTGGACTGCAGCGCCGGGCACGGGGTGGCGAACATCGGGCACGCCCACCCGCGCGTGGCGGCGGCTGTGGCACAGCAGTCGACGGCG
>JBJSYW010000185.1:0-6655 GCA_046089985.1 Chloroflexota bacterium | reverse complement strand
CTGGCGCTGGGCGACCCGCAGGTGCGCATCTTCTTTGCGCTGGTGATCTTCACCTTCGTGGGTACGCTGGCGCAGGATGTGCTGCTTGAGCCGTATGGGGCGCTGGTGCTGGGCATGCCGGTGGCCGAGACCACCCGCCTGACCATGTACTGGGGCCTGGGCGTGATGGCGGCGATGCTGCTCTCCGGCCTGGTGCTGATGCGCTGGCTGGGCCATCTACGCCTGATGCAGGCCGGGATCGTCGCCAGTATACTGGTCTTCGCCGGGCTGATCGTGACCGGCGTCACCGGCAACGCGGCTGCCTTCAAGGGGCTGACCTTTGTGATGGGGTTGGGCACCGGGATGGCCGGCGCGGGGATGCTGGCTGGGGTGATCTCGTTCACCACTGCCATCCGGGCCGGGATGTTGATGGGGCTGTGGGGCGTGGCTAACATGACCGGGCACGCCTTCGGCAGCCTGATGGGCGGCGTGATCGTAGACGTGGTGCGCGGCCTGCTGGGCAGCCCGCTGGTGGCCTATGCGGCGGTCTTCGGCCTGGAGATCGTGATGCTGCTGGCTGCGCTGGCGCTCTCTTTCCGCCTGGACTTCAGCGCCTCGCGCGCTGCGCAAGAAGAGCAGCTTGAACTGAAAGCCGCCCTGGCTGCAAGCGCCGATTAAGCAGCCGGACTGCTGGGAGATCGCAAACCTGGCCTGGAACAAGCAGACCGGTGGGGCTTGCCCCACCGGTCTGCTTGTTTTTCATGCCTCGACGTCGCTGTAGGTCCAGTAGCGGTTGGCGAAGAAATTCCAGAACATTACGATCACCACCGCGGTAGCCAGGGTGATGTTATCGCCCACGGTCTTAGCGTCCAGCCAGGGCAGGATCTGCAGCCCCAGGGAAGCGGCCAGGTGCTCCATCGGCGGCTCGCCGTACTTCAGGATCGGCACGCGGATCAACAGCCCCAGGGCGTTGATCACGAAGAACTGGGCCAGCTGGCGCGCCAGCGGTTTGCTGCGCGAGTCGGGGTAGGTCCAGTAGCGGTTCCAGATGAAGTTGCTGATCACCGCGCAGATGAAAGAGATGGTGCCTGCAACTACCAACCGGGCGTGCACAACCTTGACCAGCAGATTGGCGATCCCAAAATCGACCACCGCGCCGATGATGCCCACCACGGCAAAGCGCAAAAAGCGGCCGCGCTCACGTTCGTTGGTCAGCAGCATACTCATGCATTCACCTGGGCCTGGCCCAATTCCTGGCGGAAGTAGGGCATGGTGCGCAGGATGCCCTCTTCCAGGCTGACGCGCGGCTCCCAATCCAGGATGCGCCGGGCGCGGCTGATATCGGGCTGGCGGCGCTGCGGATCGCTTTCCAGGCGCGCCCCGGGGCGGAAGACCAGCCCAGCCGGGTTGTTTGTCAGGCGGTTGATTGTATTGGCGAACTCCAGGATGGTCGTCTCGCTCGGGTTGCCGATGTTGACCGGCCCATGCTCATCCGAGAGCAGCAGGCGGTAGATCCCGTCCACCAGGTCGTCCACGTAGCAGAAGGAGCGCGTCTGCAAGCCGTCGCCGTAGATGGTCAGCGGCTGTTGGTGCAGGGCCTGGTTCAGGAAGTTAGGCACCACCCGCCCGTCATCCACGTTCATGCGCGGCCCGTAGGTGTTGAAGATGCGCACCACGCGCGTGTCCAGGTCGTGGAAGCGGTGGTAGGCCATCGTCAGCGCCTCGGCGAAGCGCTTGGCTTCGTCATATACCGAGCGCTTGCCGATCGGGTCGACGTGGCCCCAGTAGGTCTCCTTCTGGGGATGTTCGAGCGGGTCGCCGTAAATTTCACTGGTCGAAGCCAACAGGAAGCGCGCCCGGTGCGCCCGCGCCACGCCCAGCGTGTTGTGCGTGCCCAGCGCCCCGGCTTTCATAGTCTGGATCGGCAGGTTGACGTATCCAAAGGGTGAGTCCTCGTTGGGGCTGGCGGGCGAAGCGAAGTGCAGCACGGCATCCAGCTTGCCCGGGACGAAGATAAAGTTGGAGACATCGTGGCGGATGAACGAGAACTTCTGGCTGCTTGCCAGGTGGGCCAGGTTGGCGGGGCGCCCGGTGATGAAGTTGTCCATCCCGACCACTTCGTGGCCTTCTTTTAACAACTTATCACACAGGTGCGAGCCAAGGAAACCGGCCGCGCCGGTGATCAGGATACGCATGCTTTAACTCCTACGGTTTGAGAGTCCAAAATACACGGGTTGTCAGGCCGTCACCGGTTACCTGGGCTCCCTGGCCTGTGACGCTGTCCACCAGCCATAGATCCCCTTCGTATACGATGGCGATTGCATAATTACCGGTCCCTGGCATTACTGCGGGCGACCAGGCGCCCCAGTGGAGCTGCGGCTCCAGCCCCTTGCTCTCCTCCGGCGGGAACAGCAGCCGGCGGTTCGAGCCGTCGCGGTCCATCAGCGCCAGCCGGTAGCGGCTGGTCTCGCTGCGCTCGGGGAACAGGGCCTGCAGGTAGGCCACCTGGTAATCCAGGCTGCCGTCGCCGCTGTCTTGCAGCGGCGAGGCCAGCGGGTAGGCGAACATCCCTACCCCGGAGACCAGGCGGATAGCCGGGCCGCCGCTCAGCAGCACGGCCGAAAGATCGAAATTGGGCGATTCTTCGGGCGAGCCGGCCGCGGCCGAGGCGGTGTGCTCGGTGGTATACAGCGCCATGCCATCCGGCCCCCAGGTGGCGCCGGGCACCCAGGCCCAGTCGCGGAAGGTCTGCAGCGGGGTGATCTGCAGGGTGGTGGTCATCAGCCCGTTCTTGACGTCCACCACGCCCAACCCGTCTGGGCGGGCGTAGCCCAGCGTCTGGCCGGATGGGTCCCACTCGAAGCGGGCACCCCACCAACCGTACACGCCGCCCGAGTTGGCCTCTACGATGGTAGCCCACTTGGTGGTCCAGCCGGTGTCGCTGAAGGTCAGCATCTGCAGATCGTTGTTGGCCTGCCAGCCGGGGGCAGTGGGGCGCGGCTCCACGGTTGAGAAATAGATCTTGGTGTTCGACCCGGGCGCCCAATCGGCGAAGTGCACCACGTTGCTCACGCCCAGGTCAACCAGGCGGCGGTCCTCGGCCGGCGCCGGGGTGGCATGGGCGGCCGCCGGGTCGCCGATATACGCCGCCCACAGCGTGTTGATGCGCCCTTCCACCTGTCCGCGCCGGGTGACCAGCACCCAGTTTCCGTCGGGCGAGGGAGACAGCACCCGCCCGTCCAGGTCGCCGGGGGTCAGCACGGCCCGCCGGCTGCCGGTGCTGCCTTCGATTTTCCACAGGTTGCCGTCACGCAGGTAGTACAGCGTGCCCGGCACATCCACCGGCAGGAAAGGCGTCTGCACCCCGATCATGCGCACCTCGGGCTGCGGCTCTTTCAGAATCACCGAGTTGACCGGCACCGGCTCGCGCGAGATTTCTACCCCATCCTCAAATACCCGCCGGTAGGTGATCTCCTGCAGCCCGTTCTGGCCGCGCTGGATCAACACCTCTTTTTCCACCGGCAGCGATTCGTTGCGCAGCGTCTGGCGCTCAAACGGCAGCGTCACCTGCTCCACTTCAAACGCCTCGCTGACCCGCACCAGGCGGATGTGAGCGCCCTGGCCCAGCACGGTGTAGACCGGCGGCTCGGTGCGGTCCAGTGCGTTCAGGCTCAGCCCGGCCTGGTCGAGCGCCTGCTGCACGGTCGAGCCGGCCGGCAGCTGCAGCGTGATCGTCTCTCCATCCGCGGCCAGGCCGGCCTGGATCAGGCCTTGGGTTGCCTGCGGGGCGGCCCCGCAGCCGGCGGCCCAAATAAACAGCAGCCCAAAGATGACGCCTTTGAGCAGCTTTGCCTCAAGACCGGAATGGTATAATCTCATCTCGTTGGTTTGGGTTGAAACGCCCGGCCCCCGGGAGATGCATTCCCCCGAAGGCCTGGTGGAAGCGCTAACGCCGGTGGGCGACGATGGTCATCTTCCCATCGGCGATGGTGATACTGTCAACGGCGATCTCGTTGGAGGTCGCGCCCAGCTGGGCCATTACCATCTGATCGACCCGGGTCTGGATCTCAGACACCAGGTTGGCCGGCAGGTCGAACGGTCCCACGCTGGCATTGGTGACGGTGGTGCGCGGGACGCCGTTGGGGTCCACATCCAGGCGCAGCGACATGGTCACCGGCAGGTCCAGCCCGCCCTGGTTGGTGACGCCGCTCAGCTGCATCTGGCCGTCGCGCAGGCGCACCTGGAGATCGCGCAGGCCGGTTTCGCCCTGCGATTGGAGCTGCATGGCTGCGGTGGAGGTGAGCTGCTGCTCGGTCAGTTCGAGCGTGATGGCGCCGCCGGCGCTGGCTGTGGCAGCCGCCTGGGCCACCTGGGTTTCCAGCGCCATTACCGATTCGGTCGAGACCGGGATCGGGGTGTTCTCGGAGCGGCGGTTTCCGCTGCCCGGTAAGTTGCAAGCCAGCATGGCCGCGGTCAGCGCTGCGAGTACCAGTAAAAGGTTGGCTTTCCTTGGGGTATGCATCAAAAATCTACTCCTTCTCGTAACGAGCTAGTATATCATAGGCTGAAGGACCGAAATGAGCGACTCTGATCTGCCGCAAACGGCACAAGAATCTGACGAAAACCGGCCCGGCGAGGTTCCCGGGGCAGCCAACGGCGCCGCGGTGGTGGATGAAAACGCCCCGCCGGCGGACGGCGCAGGGGGAGCGCCCGGGGTGGACCTGCTGGCGGGGCTGGAGGCGCTGCTGTTTGTTTCCCCTGGCCCGGTGACCGCTTCGCAGCTGGCCTCGGCGCTCGAGCTGTCGCTGGCTAACATCGAGCAGGGGCTGGATGAGTTGGAAGCGCTGTATACCCGCGAAGGCCCGGCGCGCGGGCTGCGCCTGCAGCGCTACCGCGGCCGGGTGCAGCTGACCACCGCGCCGCAGGTGGCCCCGGTGATCGAGCGCTTCCTGGGCCTGGAGGCGGGCAGCCGCCTGAGCCGGGCCGCCCTCGAAACGCTGGCAATCGTGCTCTACCGCCAGCCGGTCACCCGCCCGCAGATCGACGCCATCCGCGGCGTGAACAGCGACGGGGTGCTGAAGAGCCTGCTGCTGAAAGGGTTGGTGCAAGAGGTCGGGCGCGCCGAAGCTCCCGGGCGGCCGATCCTGTTCAGCGCTACGGCTGAGTGTATGCAATACTTTGGGCTGAGTACGCTGGCCGATCTGCCGGCGCTGCAGCTGGATGACGGCGAGAGCGGGCCGGAAATCCTCAAGACCTGAGCGCTCATTCAACCTACTCGCCAGTATAATACGCATTATGGAAGAACGACTGCAAAAACTTATGGCTCAGGCTGGAATCGGTTCGCGGCGTGACTGCGAAGAATTGATCCAGGCCGGGCGGGTCACGCTGAACGGCCGGCTGGCACAGCTGGGTGAGAAAGCCGACCCGCAGAAAGACCGCGTCCTGGTGGATGGACAACCGCTTAAGGCTGCCCAGGCCGGGATTTATATCGCCGTCTATAAACCGCGCGGCGTGCTCTCGGCGGTCACTGCGCCCGACCCGCGCCCGACGGTGCGCGAACTGGTGCCGGTGGAAGGTCACCTGTACCCGGTCGGCCGGTTGGATGTGGACAGCGAAGGACTGATCCTGCTAACCAACGATGGCGACCTGGCTAACCGCCTGACCCATCCGCGCTACGGGCATGAAAAGGAATACCGCGTCCTGGTGGCGCGCCGGCCGGATGATGAACAGCTGGAGACCTGGCGTCGCGGCGTGGTGCTGGAGGACGGTTACAAAACCCAGCCGGCTGATATCCGTGTGGAGGGTGGCCTGGGCAAAGGCGCCTGGCTGCGCATCATCCTGCGTGAAGGCCGCAAGCGCCAGATCCGCGAAACCGGCATGCAAATCGGCCTGCCGGTGGTCAAGATCATCCGCGTGCGCATCGGCACGCTCACCGTGGGCGTTCTGCGCCCGCGCGAGTGGCGCTACCTGACCCCCGACGAAGTGGCCCAACTGAAGGGCCAGTCCAGCGGGCCGGCGCCGCGCCGCGCTTCGCCGGCAGGTGCGCGGGCAGGCAAAGGAAGCCGCCCGAGCCGCGAGCCAAAAGAAGCGGGCGGATCGAGAGAACCGGGGCGCCCGAGAGAACCGGGCGGTTCGAACTCGTCTACGGCTCGGCGATCGCCGGGTGGTTCACGCACAGCCGGCGGCGCAAAGCCGGCCGGCGGTTCCGGCGAGCGGCCGTACAGCGGCGGGCCGGACAAGCGCAGCGCGCCCACCCGGACGGGCAGCCGGCCTGCCGGTGGGCCAAACCGCCGCAGTTCACCGCGCCCGGCAGACCCCGATGACAGTTGGGCCGGCGAGCGCTCGCAGCGCTCCACCCGCTACCGCCCGCAGGATCGCCCGCGGCCGGTGCGCAGCGGCAGCCCGTCCGATGGGGCGTCCGAAGGCGGCGAGCGGGCCGGACGCGACTCGCGCGCCAACGAGCACCCGGATCGTCCCGCCTCACGCCCCGGCGAACGGCCGCCCGGCTCACGCGGCGGGGGGTCGCGCAGCGGCGGGTCGCACGGCAGTGGATCGCATGGCGGTGGATCGCACGGCGGTGGATCGCGCAGCGGTGGATCGCACGGCGGCGGGTCGCACGGCGGTGGATCGCACGGCGGTGGGTCGCATGGCGGCGGGTCGCACGGCGGTGGATCGC
>JBJSYW010000184.1:0-10451 GCA_046089985.1 Chloroflexota bacterium | reverse complement strand
CGCGGCTTCCGCATCGAGCTGGGCGAGATCGAGCGCGCCCTGCTGGACCAACCGGAGGTGCGCCAGGCGGCAGCGGTGCTGCGCGATGACCCGCAGGTGGGCAAGCGCCTGGTGGCGTACCTGGTGCTGGAGGTCTCCGGCGTAGATGCGCCGGGCGAGCCGGCTGCCGCGCCGGTCGAAGCGCTGCGGGGCCGGTTGGCGCAGCGCCTGCCGGCGTATATGCTCCCTGCGGCGCTGGTGGCCCTGCCGGCGCTCCCGGTGGACGCCAACGGCAAGCTCGACCGGCGAGCGCTGGCGGCGCTGCCGCCGCCTGGGCGGGACGGAGCGGGGCCTGCTGCGGGGCGTCCTGCACAGGACGAGCTGGAAGCGGCGCTGTGCCGCCTGTGGGCCGAGACGCTGGGCGCAGCGGCGGTGGGGGTGGATGACGATTTCTTCGCCCTGGGCGGGCACTCGCTGCTGGCGGTACGCCTGTTCCAGCGGGTTGAGAAGAGCTTTGGGGTGCGCCTGCCGCTGGCGGGTCTGTTTGCCCGCCCGACCGTGGAGCACATGGCGCAGCAGCTGCGCGCCGCGCTGCAGCCGGATGGAGAGCCAGGCGGCGCGCCGCAGGCGCGCCAGCCGCTGCCGACGCTGGTGACGATCCAGCCCGGCGAGGGACGCCCGGTGTTCTTCTGCGTGCATAACTTTGGCGGGGCGGTGCTGGACTTGCAGCCGCTCTCGCAGGCCATCGGCGCCGACCAGCCGTTCTACGGGCTGCAGGCGCGTGGGCTGGAGGGCGAATGCGATCCGCACACCACGATCGAGGAGATGGCGGCCGATTACCTGGCGGCTGTGCGCCAGCAGCAGCCGCACGGGCCGTATTACCTGGGCGGGTTCTGCTTTGGCGGCGTGGTGGCCTACGAGATGGCGATGCGTCTGCAGGCATTGGGGGAGCCGGTGGCGCTGCTGGCCGCGATCGACGCCTACGCCCCGGGTTGGTCGCGCATCGATTCGCCGCTCTCGCCGGCCCAGGCGGTGGCGTTTTTCACCAACCTGCCGCACTGGCTGCACAACTACCGGGAACTGGCCCCCTGGGAACGGCGGGTGGTGGTGCGGCGGCGCTGGAAGCGCGTCACCGCCGGCCTGCGCCGGCTGTTGGGGAAACCGGCCGAACTGACCACGCTCGAGATCATCGGCGAACACACTCACGTGCTGGAAGCTCCCGATTACCGCCGCCGGCTGATGGAACTGCACCTGCAGGCGCTGCAGGCCTATCACACGCCGCGCTATGACGGCACAGTGACCGTCTACCGGGTGCGTGGTATGCCGCTCTTCACCCGCCACCGCTTCGACCTGGGCTGGGGGCGGGTGGCGCGCCAGGTCGAGCTGAAGATCGTCCCCGGCGCGCATCACAACCTGCTCTTCCAGCCCTACGTGGATGGGTTGGGCGCGGCGATCCGCCAGAGCATCGACGAAAATTGAACAGGTGTTCTCTCGCGGCCGGCTTTGGCGTATAATTGGCGCCATGGACTTCAAACTGCACGCTCCCTACCAGCCAACCGGCGACCAGCCGGAAGCCATCCGCCAGATCGTGGATGGCATTCATAAGGGCTACAAGGACCAGGTGCTGCTGGGCGCAACCGGTACCGGCAAGACCTTCACCATGGCATCGGTGATTGCTCAGTTGAACAAGCCGGCCCTGGTGATGGCGCACAACAAGACCCTGGCGGCGCAGCTGTACGCCGAGTTCCGCGAGTTCTTCCCCGAGAACGCGGTGGAGTATTTCGTCTCGTACTACGATTACTACCAGCCGGAAGCCTATGTGCCGCGCCACGACCTGTACATCGAGAAGGACTCGGACATCAACGAGGAGATCGAGCGCCTGCGCCTGGCAGCCACTACGTCGCTGATGTCGCGGCGAGACGTGATCATCGTCGCCTCGGTCTCGTGCATCTACGGCATCGGCAACCCAGAGGCCTACGGGCGGGTGGTGATCAACCTGCAGTCGGGCAATATCTACCGGCGCAACGCGCTGCTGCGCCAGCTGATCGAAGGCCAGTACCAGCGCAATGACCTGGATCTGAAACCGGGCACCTTCCGGGTGCGCGGCGACAGCCTGGACATCATCCCGGCTTACCAGGACCGCCTGGGTTACCGGATCACCTTCTTCGGCGACGAGGTCGAGCGCATGGTCGAGTTCGACAGCGTGACCGGCGAGCTGCGTCGCGAGCTGCAGGCAGCGGCGATCTACCCGGCGCGGCACTTTATCACCGACCAGGACAAGCTCAAGGCGGCGATCGCCGATATCGAGACCGAAGTCTCCGAACAGGTGGCGTCCTTCAAGGCCAACGACAAGCTGCTGGAAGCGCAGCGCATTGAGAGCCGCACCCAATATGACCTGGAGATGCTGCGCGAGGTGGGCTACTGCTCGGGGATCGAGAACTACTCGCGCCACCTCGACCAGCGCGTCCCCGGCTCGCCGCCCTGGACCCTGATGGACTACCTGCCCAGCGATTACCTGCTGATCCTGGATGAATCGCACATGACCGTGCCGCAGATCCGCGGCATGTACAACGGCGACCGCAGCCGCAAATCTACGCTGGTGGAATACGGGTTCCGCCTGCCCTCCGCGCTGGACAACCGCCCACTGACCTTCGATGAATTCGAGACCCGCATGGGTTACACCGTCTACACCTCTGCCACCCCCGGCCCGTACGAGATGCAGAAGGCCGACCAGGTGGTGGAGCAGATCATCCGCCCCACTGGTCTGATCGACCCGGAGGTGGAGATCCGCCCGATCGATGGCCAGGTCGACGACCTGGTGGGCGAGATCCGCAAGCGCACCGAGAAGGGCCAGCGCGTGCTGGTGACCACGCTGACCAAGCGCATGGCTGAGAAGCTGGCCGATTATATGATGGAGCTGGGCATCAAGGTACACTACCTGCACTCGGAGGTGGATACGCTGGAGCGGATCGGCATCCTGCGTGACCTGCGCCTGGGCGTGTTCGACGTGGTGGTGGGCATCAACCTGCTGCGCGAAGGGCTGGACCTGCCGGAAGTCTCGCTGGAGGCGATCCTGGACGCCGACAAGGAAGGCTTCCTGCGTTCGGAGACGGCGCTGATCCAGACTATCGGGCGGGCGGCGCGCCACCTGGAAGGCAAGGTGATCATGTATGCGGATGTGATCACCGATTCGATGCGCCGGGCGATCGATGAGACCACCCGCCGGCGCGCCAAGCAGGCGGATTACAACGAAGCGCATCACATTCAGCCGGTGAGCATCTTCAAGGCGGTGCGTGACTTGACCGACCAGCTGTCGGTCCGTTCGGTAGCCGAGCCAAAGGGCGAATACCACGCCGGCGGTGGGCCGTCCAAGTTGCCGAAGAACGAACTGCAGCGGGTGATTGCCGAGATTGAGAAGCAGATGAAACAGGCCGCTAAGGACCTGGAGTTTGAGAAAGCGGCCGCGCTGCGTGACGAACTGTACCAACTGCGCGAGATCCTGGCTGAGGAGAGCAGCGCCAAACCGTGGGAGAAGATCCGCCTGTTGGCGGGCGAGGACGAGCCATGAGCAGGGCGGGGCGCCGGAGAGATCGGCGCCCCGCCTGCTTTTTCCACTGCAACCGCGCAAAAATGTGCAGCATCTCCACCGGTTCTTCACAACTTCTACATATCTGCCTGCTACAATGATCTCAATCGTAAGCGAGAGACGCTGGTACGAAATTCAGGAGCATAGAAGGAGTTACACCATGAAAAAGTTAATTGTGATCGGTATCGTAGCGGCCCTGGTCGTGGTAGCGCTGGGCGCGGTGGCCGGTTATGCGTACGCACAAAGCCCGACCCCCAACCCGTTCCCGTTTGGCTACGGCCCGGGCAGCATGATGGGCGGCCGCGGCGGCCAGTATGGCGGCCAGTATGGCGGCGGGATGATGGGCGGCCGGGGCGGTATGCGCGGCGGCGGGATGATGGGCGGTTACGGTCTGAACGGCGAGCCGGGCCCGATGCACGAGTACATGCTGGCGGCGATGGCTGAAGGTTTGGATATGACCCCCGAAACGCTGCAGGCCGAGCTGGACGCCGGCAAGACCATGTGGCAGGTGGCTGAAGCCAAGGGCCTGACCCAGGAAGCGTTCACCACCCTGATGCTGGATGCTCGCACCGCGGCGCTGGCCCAGGCGGTCGAAGCGGGTGTGATCACCCAGGCGCAGGCGGATTGGATGCTGCAGCGCATGCAGGGCTTCGGCCAGGGCGGTTTCAACGGCGGCTGCCCGATGCAGGGCGGCGGTCGCGGCGGGCGCTGGAACACCCAGCCCACCCAGGCCCCCGGCACGGGCGGCTAAGCCGGACGGCTGGTAATCAAAACGGGGCTGCCAGGATCGGCAGCCCCGTTTTTGTATCCGCCGGATGGCTAAATCGGCTCGATGCGCCCCTGCTTGTGCGGGTGCAGGCCGACCTTATCGGTGTAAAACGCGCGCAGCGCAGCGAAGGTCTCTTCGATGTTCTCGCCGGGGTAATGGATCGGGCCGATGCCCACCTGCTTGCGGGCATAGTCGATGAAGCCCATCACGATCGGCACGTTGGCGCTGCGGGCCATGTAGTAGAACCCGGTTTTCCAGCGTGTCACCAGGCTGCGCGTGCCTTCCGGTGAGATGGCGATCACCATACGCTGCGAGCGCTCGAACAGCTCGGCGATCTGCCCGGTAAAATTAGCCTTCTGCTCGCGCCGCACCGGGATGCCGCCCAGGCGGCGCATCACACCGCCCACCGGGCCGCGAAACAGCGAGTCTTTAGCGATCCAATTGAAGCGCATCCCGCTGCCGAACATCAGCAGCATGGTGAAGGGGAAATCCCAATTGGTGGTGTGGGGAGCGCCGACGATGATGTACTTCGGCAGGTCGGGAAAATCTCCCACGATCTGCCAGCCGAGCAGGTTAAGAATGCCGCGCGCGATGCGCTGCGAAATAGGCATAGACGGGACTATACGATTGGTTTGCATGTTCCTTGAAAGTCGCTTGAGTTTGCCGGTTGGTCCGGTTTTCGCCAGTTCGGGGTGCATTCACTAAGTGGACGAAGTATATCACAATCAACCAATAGAACCCCACCGGGGAGCAAAAGTTGTTTGAACGGGGATGCTTGCGGAAAGGATCATAGTACAATAAACCAATGCCAACGATATTAATCATCGAAGACGAACCGGAACTGGTGCGGGTGCTGCGCTCATACCTGGAGCAGGCCGGTTTTAGCGTGATCAGCGCCGGGCGCGGCGACAGCGGGCTGGCGTTGTGGGAGCAGAAGCGCCCCGACCTGTTGATCCTGGACCTGAACCTGCCCGGGATGGATGGGCTGGACGTGGCGCGCGCCATCCGGCGCAAGGCCGACACACCCATCATCATGCTGACTGCCCGCGTGGAGGAGACTGACCAGCTGATCGGGCTGGAGCTGGGCGCGGATGACTATATCGCCAAGCCGTTCTCGCCGCGCATCCTGACCGCCCGGGTGCGGGCGCTGTTGCGGCGCAGCGAGAGCGCCCAGGCCCCGGCGCAAGTGCTGCGCCACGGCGCGCTGGAGGTGGACCTGGGCGGGCACACCGTGCAGCTAGCCGGGCGGGAGGTGGTGCTGACCCCGACCGAGTTTGGGCTGCTGGCGGCGCTGGCCGGCGCGCCGGGGCGGGCCTATACGCGCCTGCAGCTGCTGGAATCGGTCTCGGGCGCGGCCTATGAAGGCTACGAGCGCAGCATTGACGCGCATATCAAGAACCTGCGCGCCAAGATCGAAGCCGACCCCAAAAATCCCCACTATATCGAAACCGTCTTCGGCGTGGGCTACCGTTTCAGCAGAGAGGCCTGATATGTCGATGCGCTGGCAGCTGATCCTGTCGTTTACGCTGGTGATCCTGGTCGCGGTGAGCGGGATGTTCCTGCTCTCCAGCCGCAACGCCACCACGGCTGTGCGCTCGTTTATGTACCGCGGCGGCATGACCGGCGCGGGCGGATTGGCGGCGGTGCTGGAGGAGTATTATGCACAGCACGGCTCGTGGGATGGCGCTGAGGCGGTGCTGTCGATGCACGGCGGCATGGGCGGGCAGGGCATGGGCGGCGGGATGGGCGGGCAAGGCATGGGGATGATGAACCAGCGCCTGCGCCTGGCGGATGCGGAAGGGCGGGTGCTGATCGATACCCGCGCCGACCCGCAGGGCGTGCTGAGCACCAGCCAGCGCAGCAGCGCTATCGCCCTGGCAGCCGGCGGGCGCACGGTGGGCTACCTGCTGCCGGAGGCAGGGACCGGCTATAACCGGGCCGACGAGACTTTTCTGGTCTCGCGCCTGACCAACGCCGCCCTGACCGCCGGATTGATCGCCGCCGGGCTGGCCTTGCTGCTGGCCTTCCTGCTGACCTACCGGGTGATGGTGCCGGTGCGGGCGATGACCGCCGCGGCGCAGCGCCTGGGTGAGGGCGACCTGGGCCAGCGGGTCAAAACCGGCGGCGGCGATGAACTGGCCCAACTGGGGGCCACCTTTAACCGCATGGCCAATTCGCTGCAGCAGGCCGAAAGCAGCCGGCGGGCGCTGACCGCCGATATCGCCCACGAACTGCGCACCCCGCTGGCGGTGCAGCGCGCCAACCTGGAAGCGCTGCAGGACGGCATCTACCCGCTCTCGGTGGACAACCTGGCCCCGATCCTGGAGCAGAACCTGCTGCTGACGCGCCTGGTGAACGACCTGCGCACGCTGGCGCTGGCCGACGCCGGGCAGCTGGCGCTGGAGCGGCATGCCACCGACCTGCAGGCGTTGGCCGGCAGTACGCTCGAGCGCTTCCGGGCCCAGGCCGGGCCGCGCGGCATCCGCCTGGCGCTGCAAGTCGCCCCGGGCGTGTATAACCGCCTGGTCGACCCGCAGCGCATCGAACAGGTGCTGGGCAACCTGCTGTCGAACGCCCTGCGCCACACCCCCGACGGCGGCCAGGTGACGGTGGAGCTTTCCACCGCGCCGGGCGGGCTGGAACTGCGCGTGCACGACAGCGGCCCGGGCATCCCGCCCGAAGCGCTGGAGCAGATCTTCGAACGGTTTTACCGCATTGACCGCTCGCGCAGCCGCCAGGAAGGCGGCAGCGGGCTGGGGCTGGCCATCGCCCGCCAGATCGCCGAGGCGCACGGCGGGCGGCTGACCGCTGCCAACCACCCGCAGGGCGGGGCGGTCTTTACCCTGGCGCTGCCCTAAAGCGGCGCGACGCCTGAGAACTGGACGAGATGATCACCAACAACGTCACCCGACTGCTGGATGCGAAAGGCATCCCCTACACGCTGCACGAACTGCCGGCCGAGAAGCTGGGGGCGGTGGAAGCCGCCCAGCTGATCGGCGTTTCGCCGGATGAAGTCTTCAAGACCATCGTGGTGGTGCGGGAGGGCAAGGGCAAGCCGGTCCTGGCGGTCACCCCCGGCTCGCTGGAGGTGGACCTGAAAGCGCTGGCCAAAGCCTTGGGCGAGAAAAAGCTGGCGGTTCCGCCGATGAAGGAAGCTGAAGCGCTGACCGGGCTGCTGGCGGGCGGCATTTCGCCGCTGGCGCTGCTCAACCGCGGCTTTCAGGTGGTGATCGACGAGACGGCGCAGGTCTTCGACGAGATCTACATCTCGGGCGGGCAGCGCGGGCTGAACATCCGCCTGGCGGTCAGCGCCCTTGCCGAGCTGACCGGGGCGACTTTCGCCGATTTTGCGCGCTAGGCCGGGTTGGGGCCAGCTGCGCCGGCGGCTGCGCGGCGGCTGCCTGCATGCGTTCCAGCGCCAGCAGGTGCATCGCCTCGGCCGGGGCGCGGCCGCGGCGCGCCAGTTCAGCCATCAAGCGCAGCGGGCGATCGACGTGGTTGAAGAAGGCCCGGTAGCCGGCGCACAGGTAGTTCAGCCCCGGCTCGCCGTCGGGAGCGGCAATGAAGCGGTTGCGCGGGCATTCGCCATGGCAGGCGAAGAGCACCTCGCAAGCGCGGCAGCAGGCCGGCAGCGTGTCGCGCTTGGCCTGCCCAAAGCGGCGCTGCGCCGGGCTGTCCACCAGCTCGACCAGCGGAGATTGGCGCAGGTTGCCCAGGCGGTAGCCCGGCTCGACGAAGTGATCGCAGGCGTAGACGTCGCCGTTGTGCTCCAGGGCCAGCGCCCGCCCGCAGGTTTCGGAAAAGATGCACAGGCCGGCGGGCGCGCCCAACCAGGCGCCCAGCGCGGCGTCGAACTGCTGGACGAACACCCGCCCGATGTCGCGCCGCACCCATTCGTCGAAGACGGCGCATAGAAAGCTGCCCCAGCTGGCGGCGCTGACCGAGCGCGGGCTGACCGGCGGCCCGCTGGAGGCGGCGGCCCGCTCCACCACCGGGATAAACTGGATGAAGGCCGCTCCGATCTCGTCGCGCAGGTAGCGGTAGACCGGCAGCGGGTGATCCTGGTTGGCGGCGTGCACGCAGCACAGCAAGTTGAACGCTACGGCGTGCTTTTGCAGCAGGCGGGCGGCGCGCACTGCCCGGGCCTGCGTGCCGACCCCGCCCCGGTCGACGCGGTAGGCGTCGTGCAGCGCCGGCAGCCCATCCAGGCTCAGCCCGACCAGGAAGCCGTGTTCCTTGAAGAAGGCGCACCACTCATCGTCCAGCAGCAGGCCGTTGGTCTGGATGGCATGCTGCACCAACTGGCCGGGATGGCGCAGCTGCTCTGCCATGGCCACCGCCTGGCGGAAGAAATCCAGCCCGGATAAAGTCGGCTCACCGCCCTGCCAGGTCAACAGCGCCGGGCCGGGGGCGTGCGCGTCGATCACCTGGCGCAGGTAGGCTTGCAGGGTGGCGGCGTCCATCTGGAAACGGCTCCCGGGGTAGAGCGCTTCTTTCGAGAGGTAGAAGCAGTAGGCGCAGTCCAGGTTGCAGCGCGCCCCGCTGGGCTTGGCCATCAAGTGGAACGGTTGGGTGTAAGTATACTTAAAAGGTCTGATATAATCCTCCTGGCGCTCGAGCGGGGCGCCTGGTCTTTGCGCCATCTTTATTATAACGGGTGAGGAGATCTTATGAGCAATAGCACAATCTGCAGCCGCTGCGGCGCTGCGCTTCAGCCCAGCAGCATGTTCTGCCCGAACTGCGGGCAGCGCGTGTCGGACGCCGCGCCCATGTACCCGCCGACCCAGAAAATGCCCGAAGCAGACCTGCCCCAACCGAACAGCTACGCTGCATCGCTGCCCGACAGCCCGGCGGGCGGCGGCTATGGCGGAGCGGCGTATAACCCGCCGTATGTTGATGAAGCGCCGCGCCCCAAGAGCCGCCTGCCGCTGATCATCGGCGGGGTGCTGTTGTTCATCTGCCTGTGCGGCACAGCCGCAGTAGTGGGTGGGATGCTGCTGTTAGGCAGCAGCCTGACCGATGTGGCCGCTCTGCTGGCCTCGCCGACCCCCACCGCCACCAACACCCCGCAGCCCAGCGCCACCCCCGCGCCCAGCCCCACCCCGCTGCCCACCGCCACGCAGCCGGTCCTTGATCCGCCCACGCAGGAGCCGGTGGGCTTCCCAACCCCGGCGGACCCGGCTGAGTGGGATGAAAACCCCTTCGCCGATGATTTCAGCAGCGACCGCGGCTGGGCCAGCCAGGATGGCAGCGAAGACCCGTCTTACATGGTCGGCTGGATGGGCGATTACTACTCGATCGAGGTGCGTGAGAACAACACCCGGGTGTGGGTCTTCCCGCCTACCTCATACAACCCGACCAGCCTGGAATTTGACGCCCAGATTCCCACCGATTTCAACGGCGAACACGGCGGCACGTTTGGGGCGATGTGCTACTTTGAAGACGGCGATAACTATGTGGCGATCGCGGCCGATCCGTTCAATGATGCGTACGGCATCTTCCAGATCGACAACAACGAGAGCAGTTCGCTGCTCTCGGACAACTGGCTGACCTTCAATGAGTTCGCCGAAGGGGCCGGTGCGGTCAACCACCTGTTGGTGACCTGCCAGAACGGCACGGTCGACCTGTACATCAACGACCTGTACGTGACCAGCGTGGATGTGCCCAACGCGCCGGCGGACGGCCAGATGGGTCTGACTGTGCGCACCTATGAAGATATCGACCCGGGCGGCTTTGCGATCTGGTTTGACAACGTAAACGCCTGGATCCCGCAGCAGTGAGCGGTTTTGCCGCCTGAACCGCAGGCGGCCGGCAGCCGGGCCAACGGGGCAGGTTTCAGGCCGGCCCCGTTTCGGTTAATCGCACCGGCAGGCCCAGGTCGGCCAGGTAGCGTTTGACCTGCGCCACGGTTAGCACCTTATCATGGAACAGGCTGGCAGCCAGGGCCGCGTCGGCCCCGGCAGGACCGAGCACCTCGGCGAAGTGTTCCAGCCGGCCGGCCCCGCCGCTGGCGATCACCGGCACGTTGACCGCCGCTGCCACGGCGCGGGTCAGGGCCAGGTCATAGCCGGCCAGCGTGCCGTCGGCGTCCATACTGGTGAGCAGGATCTCGCCCGC
>JBJSYW010000183.1:0-8722 GCA_046089985.1 Chloroflexota bacterium | reverse complement strand
CCCTTCCACCGCCTGCAGCAGCTGCTCGGGCGCAGCCTGCTGCAGCAGCCGCCCCTGGCGGATCAGCGCAATCTGGGTTGCCGCGGCTTCCACGTCAGAGACGATGTGGGTCGACAGGATCACGATGCGCTGCCCGCCCAGATCGGCCAGCAGGTTGCGGAAGCGCACGCGCTCTTCCGGGTCCAGCCCCACGGTCGGCTCATCGACGATCAGCAGCTGTGGGTCGTTTAGCAGCGCCTGGGCGATCCCGATGCGCTGCTTCATCCCGCCCGAATAGCTGCCCAACGGCCGCCGGCGCGCCTCCGCCAGGTTGACCACCTCCAGCAGCGCCTGGATGCGCCGGTCTGCGGCACGCCGCTCCAGCCCCTTGACCGCCGCCAGGTACTGCAGGAACTCCTGGGCGTTCAAGTTCGGGTACACCCCGAAATCCTGCGGCAGGTAGCCCAGCGCAGCCCGCAGCCCGTCCGGCTGCTTGACGATATCCACCCCATTCCAGGTCACCTGCCCGCCGGTCGGTCGGGTGATCGTCGCCAGAATGCGCATCAGGGTCGATTTGCCGGCCCCGTTGGGGCCAAGCAGCCCCCACACGCCGGGCGTCAGGGTCAGCGTGAAATCCTGCAGCCCCCACTTGTCTTTGTCATACTGCTTGCTCACCTGCTGGATCTTCAATTCCAGCGCTGGGGTGGATGGAGGGGGAATGAGCATGGTGGGTCCTTTCGTAAAAGCACTGCTGCGCGTCGGAACGGCTGCAGGCGCAGCCGTCCGCCGGAGGATCAATTTCGCCGGTCAAAATCGGGTGTGCTTATTATACGTGGGGAGTCCCCCGCCGGTTGTAGATCCGGCGGATCAATCTTGGCGTCTGGCGGCGGTTACTGCGGCGAACGCCGGCGCGAACCGAGGCTAGATCTCGCCGAACAGCTGGCGGCGCACAATTGCCCGCTCGTCTGCCTGCAGCGGGATGATCTGGTCCTGGGCCAGCAGCTGGCGCAGCGCCTCGTCCAGCGCCAGCGATTCCTGGTAGACGGCGTAGATCCGGTCGGCGTCGTCATCGGCGGCGATGCGGTTGATCGACAGCCGCCCGCAGGATTGGCAGTGGTGGATTAGCATCAGTTCGCCCTGGCCCGGGCGGGCGTACTTCTTGTTGGTCTTCTTCAGCGCCAGCCCCACCGGGCGCATCGGCCCCTGGCAGGGCGAGAGCCGGTCGCCGCCTTCGTGCAGGTCCAGGTGGCGCGAGTACAGGCAGTACGGGCAGTGGTTGCGGTTGATCACACCCGACAGGCGCGTGTTGGTTGAGATCGGCAGGCCGCAGTGGATGCAGGTGAAATCACCGAACGACGAGCGGTGATCGGCTGCGCGGGTCATCGGAACACACTCCATGAACAGCTCATGGCGGGCAGTCTAACATCCGCTCCAACGGCTGTCAAGCCCGGCGAGGCTGGCGGCGCAGGCGCAGCTTGCAGTCCCTGGCTGCAAACAGCCTGCAGGTCAAGATTGCTCCTTGACAGGGCTATCTAAAAGGGATAAAATCCTGACGCTTAAAAACAAGGACGGGCCTGTAGCGCAGTTGGGAGCGCGCTTCAATCGCACTGAAGAGGCCGAGGGTTCGAATCCCTCCAGGTCCACTGTTGACAGATCGAAGAAAGTGAAGTAGAATACCTGTCGCAAAATAAAAGGAAGGGCCCATAGCGCAGTTGGGAGCGCGTCTCAATGGCATTGAGAAGGCCGAGGGTTCGAATCCCTCTGGGTCCACACAAATCGAGAGGTCGGCAGCCAGCTTTCAGCTTTTCCGGTGTTTCCTAACGGCTGAAAGCTGTTTGCTCTTTACCGGCCTCAAACAGCTATCGCAGGAGTAGTAGGCCAACTGCCAGTGAGCCGGGAGAGCGAGGTGGAAGCCCGGCGCAGCGCTCGCAGTGCGCAGGAGCAATCCCAGGGCTGAACTCGCCTGCTGCCTGGACCATGCGGCCCAGGCCGGCTGCAGCGGTGACCGGCGGCCCCCAGGCCTCCGCTAGCCCCCTGCCGGGTTCGCCCGTTAGCGCGATCTTGAGCGGCCCGAGGATTGGCTTTGTCCCGGGCAATCAGGGTGGTACCGCGGACCAACCTCCGTCCCTGTCTGGGCGGAGGCTTTTTGTTTAACCGCCGGTTCAACCGGCGGGACCCCGGGGTCTGTTTGTCCCGGCCGGATAGGGAGAATCATGAACATCCCGTACAGTTGGTTTCTAAAGAGGTTGCCCGATGTCCTTCCGCTGCCCGCAGTGCCTGACGCGCGATTCGCTCGAAATCCGCGCCGCGATCGAGCTGCCGCCCACCCCGCAAGCCGGCGAGACCAGCCTGCAGGTGGTGAGCTGCGACGCATGTTCGTTCCGCGGCCTGGCATTGTATGAGGAAATGCGCGGCGGTGCAGCGGGCGTCGAAACCTGGAAGCATATCGGCTATTGGGTCAGCCCGGATGCTGTGGACTCGATTCAGTCCGCCATCGCCGGCTGCCCAGACAGCCACAACCCGCGCTGCAACTGCCCGGCCCACCTGGCCCTGGCGCAGCACGATCTGAGCGACAGCTGGCGCGGGCTGTTAGAGATGGAGCGCGGTCACACCTTCGCCATGCGCCTTTACCTGGGGTGAGCGGCGCTCCCCCCGCAGCATAAGCCGGCCCGCAAATCCCGCAAAGCGTGGTAAAAATGGGCCGTTGTGAGAAGAAACACACAGGAGAACTAAGCTATGCCCGACACCCCGCAATATAACCCGGCCGAGATCGAGCCGCGTTGGCAGAAACGCTGGGCCGACGATGGACTGTATGAGGCCAACGTTGACCCGTCGAAGCCGAAATATTACGCTCTGACCATGCTGCCGTATCCCTCCGGTGACCTGCACATCGGTCACTGGTATGCGATGACGCCTTCCGACGCCCGGGCGCGCTACATGCGCATGAAGGGCTTTAACGTCATGTTCCCGATGGGCTTCGACGCCTTCGGCCTGCCGGCCGAGAACGCGGCCATCAAGCGCGGCGTCCACCCGAAAGAGTGGACTTATCATAACATTGATCGCATGCGCACCCAGTTGAAGAGCATGGGCGCCATGTTCGACTGGCGCCGCGAAGCCGTTTCAGCCGACCCCGAGTACTACCGCTGGACGCAGTGGTTCTTCGCCCAGCTGTACCGCCACGGGCTGGCCTACCGCAAGATGTCGCCGGTGGACTGGTGCCCCAACTGCAACACCACCCTGGCGCGCGAGCAGGTGTGGGGCGATGACCGCCACTGCGAGCGCTGCGGCACGCCGGTGATCAAGAAGAACCTGAACCAGTGGTTCTTTAAAATCACCCGCTACGCCGAAGAGCTGCTGGATTTCTAGAGCATCGACTGGCCGGAGCGTGTGCGCACGCTGCAGACCAACTGGATCGGCCGCTCGGAAGGCGCGCAGGTGATCTTCCGCACTGAACAGGACGACCCGCTGGAGGTCTTCACCACCCGCCCCGATACGCTGTGGGGCGCGACCTTCATGGTGCTGGCCCCCGAGCACCCGCTGGTCAAGAAGCTGACCACGCTGGAGCAGCGCGAGCAGGTCGAAGCCTACGTCGATCAGGCCACCCGCCAGACCGACATCCAGCGCGAAGCAGCCGATAAGGAAAAGTCCGGCGTGTTCACCGGCGGCTACGCCATCAACCCGGTCAACGGGCGGCGCATCCCGGTCTGGATCGCCGACTACGTGCTGATGACCTACGGCACCGGCGCGATCATGGCCGTTCCGGCGCACGACGAGCGCGACTTCGCTTTTGCGCTGAAGTTCGGCCTGCCGATCCTGCCGGTGATCGAGCGCCCCGACCGGCTGGCTAAGTCGTTCACCTACCCGGGCAGCATGAAGGACGGCTTCGAGGATGCCCTGCGCATCAACGAAATCCCGTATGCCGTGCGTGACGGCGGCTTCTACGTCACCATCCCGCCCGAGAAGATCGACAAGTACATCGAGATCGTCGGCGGCTTCCTGGCCCCCGGCGGTTGGAGCGAAGTGGTGGGCACGCGCTGGGTGTTCATCTTCGACGACAAAACCATCGAGTGGACCTCGATCCACGCCGGAGCCGAAGTGCTGCGGCGGGTCAAAGAGCGCCAGCCGGCGGTCGCCGGGGCGCGCACGCTGATGGGGATGCTGTGGGAGAAGGAGTTCTACAAAGACGTGCTGTACCACTCCGAGTACGGCACGATGATCCACTCCGGCGCGTTCAGCGGCACGCCCGGCGATGTGGCCAAGCGCAAGGTGATCGAGTGGCTGGAGCAGAACGGCTGCGGCAAAGGCTCGATCAACTACCGCCTGCGCGACTGGCTGATCTCGCGCCAGCGCTACTGGGGCGCGCCGATCCCGATCGTCTACTGCCCTGAGCACGGCCCGCAGGCCGTTCCCGACGAGCAGCTGCCGGTGCTGCTGCCCGACGACGTCGAGTGGCGGCCGACCGGCGAGAGCCCGCTGAAGCTGCACCCCACCTGGAAGAATACTGTCTGCCCGGTGTGCGGCGGCCCGGCCGAGCGCGAGACCGACACGATGGACACCTTCATGTGCTCGTCGTGGTACCACCTGCGCTACCTGTCGCCCTGGTACAACCAGGGACCGTTCGACCCGCGCGAGTACGACTACTGGATGCCGGTCGACCTGTATACCGGCGGCATCGAGCACGCCACAATGCACCTGATCTACACCCGCTTCTTCCACAAGGCCGGGCGCGACATGGGCGTGATGAAAGGCCCCGAGCCGATGCTGATGCTGCGCAACCAGGGCATGGTGCTGGGCGAGGACCACGAGAAGATGTCCAAGAGCCGCGGCAACGTGATCGCCCCGGATACGCTGGTGCGCACCTATGGCGCGGATGTGGTGCGCTCGTACCTGATGTTCTTCGCCCGCTGGGACATGGGCGCGCCATGGTCCAGCACGGGCATTGAAGGCACGCAGCGCTGGATCCGCCGCACCTGGGCGCTGGTCACCGAGCCTTCGGCCGGTGGCAGCGCCTCGCCCGAGACGCTGCGCACGCTGCGCCGTGAACTGCACCAGACCCTGCGCCAGGTGACGCGCGACTTCGATCAGCTGCAGTTCAACACCATCGTCTCCGGGCTGATGGAGTTGATGAACAGTCTGTATAAGCTGCGCGAGCAGGGCGCGGCCGGCACGCCCGAGTGGGCCGAAGCGCTGGAGGTCTACCTGCGGATGATGGCCCCGGTCACCCCGCACGTGGCCGAAGAGCTGTGGGCCTGGCTGGGCAAGCCCTACTCGATCCACACCCAGGCCTGGCCTGAAGTGGACGAAGCCGCCGCCGCGGATGACGAGATCACCCTGGTGCTGCAGATCAACGGCAAGGTGCGCGACCGCCTGCAGGTGCCGGCCTCGATCACCCAGGAGCAGGCCCAGGCCTTTGCCCTGTCCAGCCCCACGGTGCAGAAGCACCTGAACGGCCAGGCGCCGAAGAAGGTGGTGCTGGTGCCGGGCAAGCTGGTCAACATCGTGATCTAAACCGCTCCGGGTGGGCGCAGCAGGCCCTGCTGTGCCCACCCGGGTGCATTTAATGGGGAGCTATGCGTTTTTCTGAACTGAACTGGATGGATGTAGATAGCTACCTGCAGCAGGATGACCGCCTGATGCTGGTGATCGGCTCGTGCGAGCAGCACGCCTACCTCAGCCTGCTCTCGGATGTGAAGATCCCGCTGGCGCTGGCCGATGCCGCCAGCGAGCAGAGCGGGGTGCTGGTGGCCCCGCCGCTAAACTTTGGCGTTTCGCCTTACTTCCTGGGCTACCCCGGCACGCTCAGCTTACGCGTCTCCACCCTGCTGGATGTGGTCGAAGACCTGCTGCGTTCGGCCTACCGCCACGGCTTCCGGCGCATCCTGGTGCTAAACGGCCACGGCGGCAACGACGCCGCCCGCGCCCGCCTGTACGAGGTGGCCAACGAGCTGCCCGAGCTGCGCCTGGCCTGGTATGCCTGGTGGCAGTCCCACTCGGTGGACGAGATCTGCCAGGCGCATGAACTGAAACCGGCGCATGCCAGCTGGCTGGAAGCCTTCTCGTTCACCCGCGTGGCCGAGCTGCCCGAAGGCCGCAAGCAGCCGCCCTACATCCCCGGTTTGATGGACGCCGGCGCCGCCCGGGAGGTCTACGGCGACGGCAGTTTCGGCGGCCCGTACCTGGTGGACGAGGCCATCATGGATGAGGTCTTTGCCGCTGCGCTGCAGGATATCCTGGTATTGTTGAATTTTGATTAAGCGCCGCCCGCTTTTGGCCGGGTCAACGCGCTGGCCGGGCGTTCCACCTGTATAATCGGTGACAGGCGGCCGGGCGTCTTTGGCTGCCGTTCTGATCCCCATCTACGAGGTCTGCGCGTGAGCAAAAAACAAATCGTCGTTTCTGAAAATGCCCCCAAGGCGATCGGTCCCTATTCGGTCGCCACAAGTTTTGAGCAGCTGGTCTTCGCCTCCGGGCAGCTGGGTCTTGACCCGGCGACCGGGAACCTGGTGGAGGGTGGTGTGGAAGCCGAAACCCGCCAGGCGCTGACCAACCTGAGAAACGTCCTGCAGGCCGCCGGCTCGTCGCTGGACTGCGTCTTGAAGACCACAATTTTCCTGCGCGATATGGCCGATTTCGCGCGGGTGAATGCCATTTATGGCGAGTTCTTCCCCCAGAACCCGCCGGCGCGCTCAACGATCCAGGTGGCGGGGCTGCCCAAAGGCGGGGCGGTAGAAATCGAAGCCACGGCATGCCTGGCGAGCTGATCCTGCTGGTTGACGACGAGCCGAACATCGTCCAACTGGCCCGCATGTACCTGGAGCGGGACGGTTTTCGCGTCGAAGCCGTGGGCGATGGGGCGGCGGCCCTGCCGGCGGTGGAGCGGCTGAAGCCGGCCCTGCTGGTGCTGGACCTGATGCTGCCTGGCCTGGATGGGATGGAGGTTTGCCGCCGGCTGCGCGCCCGCGGCGATGTCACCCCGATTGTGATGCTGACCGCCCGTGATGAGGATATCGATAAGATCCTGGGCCTGGAGATGGGCGCCGACGATTACCTCACCAAGCCTTTCAACCCGCGCGAACTGCTGGCGCGGGTGCGCGCCATCCTGCGCCGCGCTGCCCGCCCGCCGTCCGCCGCTGCCCAGCCGGTTCACCTGGCCGACCTGCACATCGACCCGGCCGGGCGGGAAGTGACCGTAGCCGGGCAGCCGGTGGACCTGCGCACCCAGGAGTTCGACCTGCTGTTGGTGCTGGCCGAACACAAGGGCCTGGTTCTGACCCGTGAGCAGCTGCTTGAAAAAGCCTGGGGATATGAGTACTACGGCCCGTCGCGCACGGTCGATATGCACGTTGCCCACCTGCGCCGCAAGCTGACCGGCAGCCAGGCGCGCATTGAGACGGTTACCGGTGTGGGCTACAAGCTGGTGGTGGAGTGAGCGGGGCCTGAGATGTTGACCTCGCTGCGCACGCGCCTGTGGATGTCGTACTTCCTGGCCCTTTCGCTGGTGGTTGTGCTGCTGGGTGGGGTGATGTTGGTCTACCTGCTGCGCAACCCGGCCACCGACCGGCGCGAGCTGGTGCGCCTGCGCCTGGCAGCCGGTCTGATCGCCCAGCGCGGCCGCCTGTTTGGCCTGGAAGACGGCCCGACCGCCGGGGCCGGCACGCCGCGCCTGCAGATCGCCGCCGAACGGGCGGATGAAACCCTGGGGGCGCGCGTGGCGCTGTTTGACTCGGCCGGCAAGCTGCTGGTCGACTCGCGCCAGGACCAGGCCGCCGGCCTGCCGCCGCTGGCCGAACTGCGCCGCCCCAATCGCCCGGCCCTGCCGCTGTTCCGTGACGCCAAGGGCCGGCAGTGGCTGTATACCCTGGCGGATACGCCCAACGGCGCACTGCTGGTGGCTGCGCCGCGCCCGCGCCTGGCGCTGTGGAGCGTGGTGATGGACGAGTTCTTCCCCACCCTGCTGCGCGGCGCGGCGATTGCCGTGGCGATTTCGCTGCTGATGGGTTGGCAGCTGGCGCGCTGGATCTCGGCCCCGCTGCAGCGCCTGGAAGCCGCCGCCCGCTCGCTGGCGCGTGGCGAGTTCCACGAACTGCCGCTGGAGGGGCCGCGCGAAGTACAGGTGGTAGCCGGCTCGTTCAACGAGATGGTGCGCCAGGTGCAGTCCAGCCAGCGGGCCCAGCGCGACCTGGTGGCGAACGTTTCGCACGATCTGAAGACCCCACTGACCTCGGTGCAGGGCTTCGCCCAGGCCATCCTGGATGGAACCGCCGGCGACCCTCCGGCTGTTCGCCAGGCCGCCCAGGTGATCTATGACGAAGCCGGGCGCATGCACCGCCTGGTGCTCGACCTGCTCGACCTGGCCCGCCTGGACGCCGGCACCCTGGCGCTGCAGCGCGCCCCGCTGGACCTGGCGGCCCTGCTGGAGGGAGTAGCGCAGAAGTTCGCCCCGCAGGCGCGCTCCGCCGGGGTTGATCTGCGCTTCGACCCGCCGGCCGCGGCCGGCCTGGTGGTGCTGGGCGACGCCGACCGGCTGGCGCAGGTATTCTCCAACCTGCTTGACAACGCCCTCAAGTTCACCCCTTCCGGGGGGCAGGTGCAGGTCTCTGCCGGGCTGGAGGGCGGCCTGGTGGAGGCGCGCGTGGCTGACAGCGGTCCCGGCCTGCCGCCGGGCGAGCTGGAGCGGGTGTTTGAGCGGTTCTACCAGGCCGATAAGGCCCGCCCGGCCGCCGGGCGACGCAGCGACCACGGG
>JBJSYW010000182.1:0-18607 GCA_046089985.1 Chloroflexota bacterium | reverse complement strand
CGGCCGCGCCGCCCGTCCCGCCGGTTAGATCGATGGGGTGAGATGAGCGAACAAAAACGGATCCTGATCATGACCGCCGATGCCGGTTTCGGGCACCGCAGCGCCGCCAACGCGCTGGCGGCGGCATTTAAAGACGCCTATGCAGAGCAGTGCCTGGTCGAGGTGGTCAACCCGCTAGATGACCCGGCTGCGCCCGGCTTTTTGCGCGACTCGCAGGTCAACTATGACGACCTGGTGCGCACGATGCCGGATATCTACAAACTGAACTATACCATCAGCGACTCGGTCGTCTCGGCGGCGGTGATGGACCGGGCGCTGACGGTGATGATGGTGCGTGTGGTGCGCCATTACTTGAAGAACTTTCAGCCGTCGGTGGTGATCTCGACCCACCCGTTCTATATGTCGCCGCTCAGTTCGTATCTATCGCTGACCAAGAACAAGACCCCGTTTGTGACCGTGGCGACCGATCTGACCAACGTGCACCGCCTGTGGTTTAACACCGGCGCCAACCTGCTGGTGCTGCCCACCGATGAAGCCCACCAGCAGGGGGTGGAGATCGGTTTCCCAGACGCCAACATGCAGGTGACCGGCATCCCGGTCAACCCGGTGTTTGCCAACGAAAAGCGCAGCAAGGACGAGATCCGCGCCGAGCTGGGCTGGGCGCCCGGCATGCCCACCGCGCTGGTGATGGGCAGCAAACGCATCAAGGGCCTGATGGAAACCATGCACGTGCTGAACCATTCCGGGCTGCACGTGCAGTTCGTATTGGTGGCGGGCGGCGACGATGAACTGTATGAGCAGTTCAAATCCACTGAGTGGCACCACGCGGTGCACATCTACAACTTTGTCGATACCATGCCGACCTTTATGCGCGCCGCTGACCTGGTGATCGGCAAAGCCGGCGGGCTGTCGGTGACCGAGTCGATGGCCGCCGGGCTGCCGCTGCTGATCAGCGATGTGACCCCCGGGCAGGAGGAAGGCAACGCCGCCTACGTGGTGGAGCATGGCGTGGGTGACCGGGCCGAGGATCCACTGGCGGCGCTGGAATGCCTGTTCCACTGGCTGGACCGCGACCATGCCCTGCTGAATGAACGCGCCCAGAAAGCCTGCGCGTTGGGCCGGGCCTGCTCGGCGTACGATATCGCCGCGCTGGCGCTGCAGGTGGCCGAGCAGGGCTATGCGCCGGCCAAGCCCGGGCTGGCCGAGCAGGCCACCAAACTCAAAGAGCTGCTGAAGACCTTCGATATCTCGCTCTCGGAGAAGCATTTATGAGCCTGCCGGTGGTTATTCGCGGTGGGGGCGACCTGGCCAGCGGCGTGGCGCTGCGCCTGTATCGCAGCGGGCTGCGCCCGCTGGTCACCGAACTGCCCCAACCGCTGGTTGTGCGCCGGCGGGTGGCCTTTGCTGAAGCGATATATGACGGCCTGGTGCAGGTGGAAGGCGTGACCGGGCGGCGGGTTGAGAGCCTGGAGCAAGCGCAGGCGGCCGTGCTGCGGGATGAGATCCCAGTGCTGGCCGACCCGGATGGCGCGGCGCTTGAGCAGCTGGTCCAGGCCGGCCGCGGGCGCCTGGCCTGGGCGGCGGCCGCACCGGTTGGATCAGGCATGCATGCCGGCGTATTTTCCACAGCCGGGCTTGCCGACCTACCGGCCGTTCCCGCTCCAGCCGGCGCTGTTCCAGCGTTGGCAGTGGTGGACGCACGCATGACCAAGCGCCCGCCTGAGCCGCTGGACCTGGCGTCGATCTTCCTGGTCGGCCTTGGCCCGGGGTTCACCGCTGGGCTGGACTGCCAGGCCGTGGTGGAAACCAACCGTGGGCATGCCCTGGGGCGGGTGATCTGGCGTGGGATGACCGAGCCGGACACCGGCGTGCCGGAGCTGGTGGGCGGGCGCAGCAGCGAGCGTGTGCTGCGTGCCCCGGCGGACGGGGGCTTGCAGGCGCTGGCCGAGATCGGTGCGCGGGTGGAAGCCGGGCAGGTTCTGGCGCAGGTAGCCGGCCGGGAAGTGGTGGCCCCGTTCGGCGGGGTGCTGCGCGGCCTGGTGCGTTCGGGTCTGCCGGTGGCGCGTGGCATGAAGATCGGCGATGTGGACCCGCGCGGCGATCCACAGGCCTGCTTCCTGGTCTCAGACAAGGCGCTGGCGGTGGGTGGGGCGGTGCTGGAAGCGCTGCTCTCGCGCCCTGAAGTGAGGCGGGCGCTGTGGACGGCGTGAGGCCGTTTACGGGCGGCGCAGGCGGGCTGCCCGCCCAGCCGGCCGCGCTGCCGCTGGACGAAGCGCTGCGGCTGGGGCCGCAGCCGCGCATCGCCCTGACCGGGGCAGGCGGCAAGACCACCGCCATGTTCAGCCTGGGACGCCGGCTGGCGCAGCGCGGCGCGCCGGTGTGCCTGGCAGCCACCACCCACCTGGCCACTGCCCAGCTGGGCCTGGCCGACCGGCGCTTTACGCTTGCCCCGGGAGCGCCATTGGCCGCCCCGGCCGATCTGCTGCCCGGGCAGGTGCTGCTGTTCACCGGGCCGCAGGCGGGCGGCGAGCGCACCGCCGGACTGGAGCCGGCGCAGATCGACCAACTGCGCGACTGGGCCGATGCGCTGGGCCTGGCGCTGGTAATCGAGGCGGATGGCTCGAAACGGCTGCCGCTCAAAGCCCCTGCCGCCCACGAACCGGTAGCGCCCGAGTGGGTGGACCTGGTGGTGGTAACGGCTGGGCTGAGCGGGGTGGGGCAGCCGCTGGACGAAGCCCACGTGCACCGCCCGGAGCGCTTTGCCGCGCTCAGCGGGCTGGCCCTGGGCGATCCGGTTACCCCGCAGGCGCTGGCGGCGGTGCTGGCGCACCCGCAGGGTGGGCTGTACCGGCTGCCGCCCGGGGCGCGGCGGGTGGCGCTGCTCAACCAGGCCGACACCCCCGAGCGCCAGGCGGCGGCGCGCCGGATTGCGGCGCTGCTGCAGCCTGCCTATGCGGCGGTTGCGATCGCTGCGCTGGCTCCGCCGGCGGGCAGCTCGCTGGCAGCCGGGGTGCAGGCGCTGATCGAGCCGGTGGCCGGGGTTATCCTGGCGGCCGGCGGCTCCACGCGCATGGCGGCGGCTGTGGCTGCCGGGGCAGGCGCTGCGACAGAGGAATCTGCGACGGGCGCTGCGACGGGCGCTGCGGCGGGCGCTGGGGGCGGCTTGAGCGGCGCTGCGGCGGGCGAGCACCGTGTGCCGCCTGGGACGCCCAAGCAGCTGCTGCTGTGGCGCGGCCGCCCGCTGGTGCGGCACGTGGCCGAGATGGCGCTGCGCGCCGGGCTGTCGCCGGTGGTGGTGGTGACCGGCAGCGCTGCCGAGGGCGTGGCTGCGGCGCTGGAAGGTCTGCCGCTGCAGCTGGTCCATAACCCTGATTGGGCCGCCGGGCAGAGCGCTTCGATGATTGCCGGGCTGCGCGCCCTGCCAGACACGACCGGGGCGGCGGTGTTCCTGCTGGCCGACCAACCGCAGATCCCCGAAACGCTGGTCGAAGCGCTGGTTGAGCTGCATGCCGCCGGCCTGGCCCCGGTGGCGGCCCCGCTGGTCGACGGCCGGCGCGCCAATCCGGTGCTGTTTGACCGGGCGTTGTTCCCCGAACTGCTGGCGGTCACCGGCGACACCGGCGGCCGGGCGCTGTTCGCCCGCCACCGCCCGGCCTGGCTGCCCTGGCACGACCCGTCGGCTGCGCTGGACGTGGATACCCCGGCCGATTACCGCCGCCTGCAGGAGCTGTGACCGGTGGACCCATCGTTCGATTCGCTCCCCCCGCCGGTGGTTGGCGCAGTGATCCTGGCTGCCGGGCAGTCGCGACGGATGGGGCAGCCGAAGATGGCCCTGCCGTGGGGCGATACCACCGTCATCGGCCGGGTAGCGCAGGTGCTGCTGCAGGCCGGCGCGGGGCCGGTTGTGGCGGTCACCGGCGGGGCGCGGCAGACGGTGGAGGCAGCCCTGCAGGGGCTGCCGGTGCAGTGCGCCCATAACCCGCGCTTTGCAGAGGACCAGATGGCCTTTTCGCTGCAGACCGGGCTGCAGGCGCTGCCGCCCGGGGTGGACGCGGCGCTGGTGGCGCTGGGCGACCAGCCGCAGCTGGAAGTTGGCCCGGTGCGCCAGGTGCTGGCAGCCTATCGGGCGGAGCGCGCCCCGCTGGTTATCCCCAGCTTTGAGATGCGCCGCGGTCACCCGTGGTTGATCGACCGGCGGCTGTGGCCCGAGGCGCTGGCCTTGCAGCCGCCTGCCACGCTGCGCCAGCTGCTGAATGCCCACGCGGCGGCGATCTGCTATGTGACCGTCGACAGCGCTTCGATCCTGGCCGACCTGGACACCCCGGAGGATTACCAGCGCGCCCGGCCCGGCGCAGTCTGACCGGGCGGCGCAGATCTTGCACCAGGCAACCTGGCTGCGCAGCGCCGGCGGGGGAAAGCGTGTTCCAGAGTGGGCCTCAACCCCAAAAGCATTTGCGCGGCGGGCCGCCGGTCTCCGGCGTGAAAATCCTCCCGTTTTCTGGTATCATGTAATCAGTGGAGTGTAATGAGATGACGACCCGGCCAGGTGTAGTTGTAGTCGTGGAAGACGAACCGGATACTGCGGAGATGTTCGCCGAGATGATCCGCCTGATGGGCCACCAGGTGGTTAAATCGTACGGCGGCATTCGCGCGATTGATTTGATCGCCGAGAAGAAACCCGCCGCGGTGGTGCTGGACCTGATGATGCCTGACCTGTATGGCCTGGAAGTGCTGCGCTACATCCGGCGTGACCCGCGCCTGGCGATGATCCCGGTGGTGATCGTGTCGGCCAAGTCGCTGCCGGCCGATATCCAGGCCGGATTGGACGCTGGGGCGGCCTTTTACCTGACCAAGCCGGTGGCTTACCCTGACCTGAAGCGCTGCCTGGAAGACTCGATGCAGTCGGTCGGGCAGGCCAACCTGTAACTGCGCATGAGTGTGCTGCGCGCCTTCATCGCTTTGGATCTGTCACTTGAGATCTACCAGCGCCTGGAACAGGTGCTGGTAGATTTGCGGGCGCGTCCAATGGCGGATGCGGTGCGCTGGGTGCCGGCGCGCAACATCCACCTGACGATCAAATTCCTGGGGGATGTCTCGCTTTCCAGCCTGGACCTGCTGAAGCGCATGCTGCAAACCGAAGCGGCGCGCCACCCGGCCTTCGAGATCAGCGTGGGTGAATTGGGGGCGTTCCCGTCGCTGCGCAGGCCGCGGGTGGTGTGGGTCGGTGTGGAAGCCCCGCCTGAACTGGCGGCGCTGCAGCACGGCGTGGAAGTCGAGATGGCCCGCCTGGGCTACCCCCCTGAAGAACGGCCTTTTTCGCCGCACCTGACCCTGGGGCGGGTGGCTCGCAATGCCGGCCCGGATGAGCAGCAGCGCCTGAGCAGCATGCTGGCGGCTTGCAAAGTCGGTTTCCTGGGCGCGGCGCGTTTGCAGGCGGTGCATCTGTACCGCAGCGATCTGCAGCCCGGTGGTTCGGTTTATACGAAGCTGTTTTCTGCCCCGCTGGCGGCCCCTACCGCGGCGTAGCTAATCTGATCATAGGAGGTACCTCTGGATACATTAGAACTTGCCCGGTCGATTGCCATTCACCTGGAGGACAAAAAGGGAGAAGATATCCTGGTGATGGATATTCGTGAACTGGCTGATTTCGCTGAATTTTTTGTGATCTGTTCGGGCACCAGCGACCGCATGCTGAATGCCCTGGCGCATGACGTGCTCGAGAAAGTGCGCGAGCAGCACGGCGTCAAGGGGCGCATCGAAGGCAGCCCGGACGAGGGTTGGATGGTGATCGACTACATCGATGTGGTGGTGCACCTGTTCTCGCCCGACCGGCGTGAGTATTACCGCCTGGAAGAGTTGTGGAACAAGGGCAAAGTGCTGCTGCGGCTGCAGTAAGCCATGCCCGACGCCGCCCCGCTCCCCGCCGCCGACGCTGCCCGTAAGCCGCGCAGTTTCTCTGGCATCCAGCCATCGGGGGTGCTGCACATCGGCAACTACCTGGGCGCCATCCGCCAGTGGCTGGCTGTCCAACAGGCGCATGAGAACTTCTTCTGCGTGGTGGATTTGCACGCCATCACCGTGCCGCAAGACCCGGTCATGCTGCGCCGCCAGACGCTGGATGTGGCGGCGGTGTACCTGGCAGCCGGCATTGACCCGGCCTACAGCACGATCTTCGTGCAGAGCCACGTCAGCGCGCACGCCGAGCTGTGTTGGGTGCTGAATACGGTCACCCCGGTGGGCTGGCTGGAGCGCATGACGCAGTACAAGAGCAAATCTGCCCTGCAGGAAAGCGTGGGCGCCGGGTTGCTGGATTACCCGGTGCTGCAGGCGGCCGATATCCTACTCTACGACGCCGATGAAGTGCCGGTGGGGGAAGACCAGAAGCAGCATGTTGAGCTGTGCCAGGATATCGCCCAGCGCTTTAACCACCTGTACGGTGAAACGTTCACGGCGCCGCAGCCGCGCCTGCCGCAGGCCGGGGCGCGCATCCGCGGTTTTAACGACCCGCAGCGCAAAATGAGCAAGAGCCTGGCGGGCGTGCGCGGCCACGCGGTGCGCATCGTCGATGAACCGGACGAGATCCGCTGGGTGCTCAAGCGCGCCCAGACCGATTCTGGCCGCGCGATTGTCTTCTCGGACGACCCCGAGAAGGCCGGGGTGAACAACCTGCTGGAGATTTACGAACTGTTCACCGGCCGGGCGCGGGCCGAGATCGAAGCGCATTTTGCCGGGAAGGGCTATGGCGAACTCAAGACCGAGACCGCCGATGCGATCATCGAAGGGCTGCGCCCGCTGCGCGAGCGCTACCACGCCCTGACGGCCGACCCGGCCGAGCTGGAGCGCCTGCTGGCCGAAGGCGCCGAGCGGGCGGGCGCCATCGCTGAGGCGAAGCTGCGTCAGGTGTATGACCGCCTGGGTTTTGTCCCCGGGCGGCGTGGATCCAGGTTGTGAGGGGCCGATGAGTGAAGCGCTGCCGTTCCAGGCATACTATCCCGACCAGTTGAGCTACTGCTACGGCTGTGGGCGGCTGAACGAACATGGGCTGCATATCCAGAGCTTCTGGGACGGCGATGAGGCCGTGTGCCACTTCCAGCCCCGCCCGCAGCATACCGCAGTGCCTGGTTACGTCTATGGCGGGCTGATCGCATCGCTGATCGACTGCCACGGCACCGGCACGGCTGCCGCAGCCGCCTACCGGGCGGCGGGCAGGCCGATGGACAGCCTGCCGGCGCTGCGCTTCCTGACCGCCTCGCTGCACGTCGATTATTTGAAGCCGACCCCGCTTGGCCCGCGGCTGGAAGTGCGCGGGCTGGTGAAGGAGATCAAGGGCCGCAAGGTGGTCATCGCCGAGCGGCTGCTGGCGGATGGAATCGTCACAGCCACCGGGGAAGTGGTGGCTGTGCAGGTTCCGCAGGAGATGCTCGACCGGTTGTGAGGCTATTTCTGGTGGCGGCGGCGCAGCTCGGCCTCCACGTCGTCCAGGGTCAGACCGCGGTAGGCCAGCAGCACCAGCGAATGGTAGTACAGGTCGGCCAGCTCCTCAACCAGGCGAGCGTTAGTCTGGCCCTTGGCAGCCAGGATCACTTCCATTGCTTCTTCCCCCACCTTTTTAAGGATCTCGTCTTCGCCTTCATTGAAAAGGCTGGTTGTATACGAGCCGGGCAGGGGGTGTTGTTTGCGATCTTCGATGATGGCGAACAGTTCAGGCAGCATCTTCTTCCTCTAGTTTGCGATAGAAACAACTGATCCGGCCGGTGTGACAGGCCGGTCCGGCGGGGAGCACCTGCACCAGCAGCGTGTCGGCGTCGCAGTCCACGTGGATCTGCTGCACGCGCTGGATATTGCCCGAACTGCCGCCCTTATGCCACAGTTCCTGGCGGCTGCGGCTCCAGAAGTGCGCTTCGCCGGTCTGCAGGGTCAGCGCCAGGGCTTCGGCGTTCATCCAGGCCACCATCAGCACCTGCCCGCTGGCGGCGTCTTGCACCACGGCCGGCGCCAGCCCGCGCTCATCGTAGCGGATGGCGATCACGGGACCATCACCTGGCCCGCCGGCTGCCCGTTGACCAGCACGCTGTATGCGCCGGTCTGCAGGCCGGTCAGCGGCACGCGGGCGCTGAACGGAGCCAGCACCTGGGTGCAGATCATGTTGGGGTTGACCACCGTGTAGACGCTCACGTTGATCTGCCGGCGGGCGTCGGGCGGGTCCACCTGCGCGCGCAGTTGGTGGCAGGGGGTGGGCACATTCCCGGCCAACTGCAGCACGAACTGCGGCGGCATGCTCTCCAGGGTCAGCACCTGGGCCTCATCGGTGAAGGCTTCGCCGCGCTCCAATGCGGCATCCTCGGGGCGCGGCAGCCAGGGCTCTGGGGCTGGCGCAGGCTGATTTTGCGGATCGGGCGAAGCCGGGGCGCTGACCGGGCTGTCTGGGCCGGCGCTCGGGTAGGGGGAGGCGGGGTAGGGCTGGGCAGCCGGCTCGGCCGGCGGGTAGGCCTGCCCGGCCGGGTAAGCACCGGGGGCGGCCGGGTATGCGCCGGGGGCCGGATAGCTTTCCAAGGTGGGCTGCGCCGGTTGGCTCGGGGCAGCGGTGGGCGCGCCGGCCGGGCTGCAGGCCGCCAGCAGCAGTACGCTGATCAGCAGGCCGGACAGCAGCGGGCCGCGCGGCAGCTGGGTTTTGCTATGCTTCATCGAATATCCTCCTGGTTCAACCTTTCACCACCGCCACCGGACGCAGACGGGCCACCTTGCGGGCGATGCCCGCCCCGGCGACGGTCTCAACGACGGCATCGACGTCCTTGTAGGCCTGGGGGGCCTCTTCGGCCAGGCCCGAGAGCGAACCGGCGCGCACATGGATGCCGTCCTTTTCCAGCGCCTGGCGCAGCGTATCGCCGCGCACGCTCTTCTTGGCTTTCTCACGGCTCATCACCCGCCCGGCCCCGTGGCAGCTGGAGCCGAACGAACGCTGCATGCTCTGTTCGGTGCCGGCCAGCACCCACGAAGCGGTGCCCATGCTGCCCGGCACCAGCACCGGCTGCCCGGTGGCCTGGTATTCGGCCGGCAGGTCCGGGTGACCGGGGCCGAAGGCGCGTGTGGCGCCCTTGCGGTGCACGCAGACCTTGACCGGCTTGCCATCCAACAGGTGGGTCTCGATCTTACCCATGTTGTGGGTGATGTCGTACACCTGGCTCAACTGCCGGTGAGGCGCTTTGCCGGCCAGCGCCTGCTCAAAAGCCCGGCGGGCGTTGTGGGCCAGCACCTGGCGGTTGGCGAAGGCATAGTTGGCGGCGCAGCGCATGGCTGCCAGGTAGCTCTGCCCTTCGGGCGAATCGAGCGGCGCGCAGACCAGTTCACGGTCGGGCAGGTGGATGCCATAGCGCTGGACGGCGCTCTGGAAGGCAGCCACGTAGTCGGAGCAGACCTGGTGGCCGAAGCCGCGCGAGCCGCAGTGGATCTGCAGTACCAGGCAGCCTTCCTGCAGGCCCATGGCTTGGGCCGCCGGCGCATCATAGATTTTTTCTACAACGTCCACTTCGATAAAATGGTTCCCTGAGCCGAGCGTGCCCAACTGCGGCCGGCCGCGCTCGCGGGCGCGCGGGCTGACCTTGCCCGGGTCGGCCCCTTCCAGCCGGCCGCGCTCTTCGCTGCGGCGCAGGTCAGACGGCTCGCCATAGCCTTTCTTCAGCGCCCACTGCGCACCATCCCGGCACACCTGGTCCAGCTCGGCCTCGCTCAGCGGTACGGCGCCCTTTCCGCCCACCCCGGAAGGGCAGTGCTGGTCCAGCGCGACAGCCAGCGCGCCCATGTGCTGGCGCACTGCGGCGTATTCGATCTGCGAGCCGAGCAGGCGCACACCGCAGTTGATGTCGTAACCGATTGCCCCGGGCGAGATCACCCCATCCGGGTAGCGCGTGGCGGCGACCCCACCGATCGGAAAGCCGTAGCCCTGGTGCATATCGGGCATCACCAGCACGTGCCCCACCAACCCCGGCAGCGTGGCGGCGTTGACCGCCTGCTCCAGCGATTTGTCTTCCATCACCTTCTCCAGCAGCCGGCGGGTGGCGAACAGGCGCACCGGGACGCGCATGTCGCCGCGGTACTGCTGCGGGATCTCCCATTCGTATTCGCTGATCCTGGTTAAATCTTGGATGGTGATCATAAGCGCCTCAAACGTCAAACACAATCCGCACCCTCAGCCCCTGGTTGGCGTCCTGGATCGCCAGGCGGTGCCAGGTGACGGCTTTGATCTCTTTCTCGATGGCAGCTAGGCCGGCGCCGTTGAGCGCGGCGGAGAGCTGCAGCCCTGCGCCTGCCGGGTGGGTAATGTCCAGCCGGAAGCCGTCAAAGGCCAGCGCCTGGCTTTCGCCCAGCCAGAGCAGCTCAGATAGGAAGGCCACCAACAGGCTTTCGCGGTCGGGCGCGTCCAGCGCCAGGCGGCGCTGCAGGCGTAGACCATCTGCCAGGCGGGCGCCTGCCAGGGCGTACATGCCACGCGCTGCCTGTTCCAGCAGCCCAGCCAGGTCTGGCGCCCAGGCTTCCAGCTCCCAGTCGGCCGTGTGAGCGATCTCGCGAAAGCCGTATGGTTCCATGCGATTAGTATAACATGCCGGGGCGCGTGGTTTGTGCGCCGGCGGCCCGGTGGGCGGGAACGACAAACCGGCCCCCAGCGCCTGGGGGCCGGTTCGCAGTTCAAACGGGGTCGATTTACTTGACCTGGTAGGGCACTTCGATGATCACCACGTCGCTGCGGCTGCGCAGCACCCGGCGCAGGGTCTCGGCGGTGCGCATGTGCAAGAACTGGGTCCAGTGCTGCTTCGGGTTGAAGACCGGCACCACGATGGTCAGGATCTCGTTAGGCGATTTCTTCGTATCCAGGTAGGCCAGGTACTCCAGCAGCGGCTCGATCAGCATGCGGTAGGGCGATTGCAGCACCACTAACCGGTGCCCCTCGCCGTACAGGTCCCACTTCTGGCGCAGGCGCTCGCTTTCCAGCGGGTCGGTTGAAACATGCACCGCAGTCACATCATCCGAGATGCGCTTGGAGTAGCGCAGCGCGGCCAGCGAGCCCTGGTGCACGCCGCTGATCAGCAGCAGCACGCGGTTGCGCTCATGCGGCGCGCTCATCTCCAGCCCCTGCAGCGACAGGCTCTTCGCCACGCTCTTGTAGTGGTGGTGGATGGTGAAGAAGCCGCTTACCAGCAGCGGGGTCAGGATGATGATGATCCAGGCGCCTTCTCTGAACTTGGTGATGGCGAACACCAGCATCACCACGAAGGTGCACACGGCCCCGAACCCGTTGACCAGCATCTTCAGCACCCACTGCCGGTCGTAGCGCAGCACCGAGCCGGGCTCTTCGATCTGCACCCCGGGCTTCAGGTGACCGGCTTTCCACCAGCGGCGCGCCATGCCGGTCTGCGATAGGGTGAACGACAGGAACACCCCGATGGCATACAGCGGGATCAGGCGGGTGACGCTGGCCTGGAAGAGGATGATCAGCAGGCTGGCAATGGCTGCCAGGGTGACAATGCCGCGCGAGTAGACCAGCCGGCTGCCGCGGTAGGTGAGCTGGCGGGGCAGGAAGCCGTCGCCGGCGTGCAGCGCGCCCAGGCGGGGGAAGTCGGCGAAGGCCGTGTTGGCTGCCAGGATCAGGATCAGCGCCGTCCCGGCGATTACCGCCAGGTACAGCAGGTTGGTGCCCCCATACACCGTGCGGGCCAACTGCGAGATGACCGTCTCGGTCTCGGAGGGGATCACCCCGGTGTGGCGGGCCAGGAAGGTGATGCTGATGAACAGCGAACCGAGGATGCCCGACATCCACAGCAGGGTGATGCCGGCGTTGCGGCTGCGCGGCTCGCGGAAGGCGGTGATGCCGTTGGAGATGGCCTCGATGCCGGTCAGGGCGGAGGTGCCGTTCGAGAAGGCGTGTAGGATCAGGAACGGCGTGACCACGGCTGCCGCGCCGCCGGCGGCGTGCGCCACGTGGGCCAGCTCGGGCGGGTCGATCACCATCCCCAGGCTGCCGGTCAGGTAGCGGAACAGGCCGATCAGCACGGTCAGGAACATCACCACCACGAAGAAATAAGTTGGGATGGCGAAGGTCACGCCCGACTCTTTCACTCCGCGCAGGTTGATCAGCATGATCAGCATCACCATGCCGACGGCGATCCACACCCGGTAGGCATACAGCCCCGGGTAGGCCGATACGATCTGGGCCACGCCGGAAGACACCGAGACCGCCACGGTCAGGATGTAATCGGTCAGCAGGGCCGCTCCGGCGGTCTGGGCCGGCAGCTCACCCAGGTTATCGCGGGCGACGATGTAAGCGCCGCCGCCGCCCGGGTAGGCGTGGATGGTCTGCTGGTAGGAGATGGTCACGATTACCATCAGCGCCACAATGGCGATGGCGATCGGGAATGAGTAGGAGAACGCGGCCGTCCCGGCGGCTGCCAGCACCATTAGGATCTCCTGGGTGGCGTAGGCCGTGGAAGACAGCGCATCGGAGGCGAATACCGCTAACCCCACCAGCTTGCCGATGGTCTGGTGCTGGGTCTCTTCGGTCGCCAGCGGGCGGCCGATCAGCCAGCTGCGCCAGGAGTGCGGAATTTCCGCCTGCGGCAGAATTTCAAATACGTTGCTATTTCCTTCACCTGCAATCGTTGTCGAATCCATAATCTTTTCCTGTTCTCGCTGCCTGGGCAGCATGCAAAACGCGCCTTATCCTACCAAAGCCGAATAAAGAACCAGGCAAGAATCGCGGAACAGGCATCAAGAAAGCATAAAGATAAAAAAACGGTGGGCAGGGTCCAGAGCGGTGTCTGGACCCTGCCCACCGTGGATGGGGGCAGGCAGCGCCGGCGGCTTACCCGACTAACAGCCGGTCGACGGCGGCGGTGAGCTGGGCCAGGTTGTTGGCCTGCAGCAGCACGCTGCAGTTGGGGGCGTACTTCAGCATGTCGCTGTCGCCGCTGCCCCACAGCGCCGGCGCTTCCGGGTTGAGCCAGATGGTGCGCCGCGCCCGGCGCGAGAGTTGGTTGAAGATGTCGATGCGGGGGTCGTTGTAGTTGTTGCGCCCATCGCCGACCACGATCAGGGTGGTGCGGCTGTCCACCGTGCCCAGGTAGCCGTTCTGGAAGTCGTTCAGGCTGGCGCCCAGGTCGGTGTTGTAGTAGCCGGCGGGCAGGCGTTCCAGCACCTGGCTGACCGCCCCAGCCACGTCACGCCCTTCCAGGTCGGGGGAGATGAACTCCAGGTGGCTGATGAAGGCGAAGGCGTGCGTCTTGTGGATCAGGTCCTGCAGGTGATACAGCAGGCTGAGCATCAGCTCGGAGATGTAGCGCATCGATGTGCTGACGTCGCAGATCACCACCAGCTTAGGCTTCAGGCTCTTCTCGCGATGTTTCAACTCGATCGGCACCGAGCCGTGCTTCATGTTGGCGCGGATGGTGGCCTTGGCGTCCAATTGGCCGGACTTGGCGCGCTTCTGGCGCAGGGCGATGCGCGTCTTAAGCGCCGCCGCCAGGCGCTGCACTTCCTTGCGCAGCCGCTCCATGTCCTTATCGGAGAGCGTGTTGAACGGGCGGTTCATCAGCGCGTCGATGCCCTCCTCGGGCGGGCGCTCGCTCATATTCTGGGCGATGCGCTGCCCGGCAAATTGGCGCAGCTGGTCTTCCAACGCCTGCTGGTTAGCCTGCATCAGTTGAGACAGCTGCTCGGCCCGTTCGCGGTCCATGCCCATTTCGGCCAGCGTCTCGGCCAGCTCTTTCAGCGCCTCCTGAACTTCCTTGAACTGCAGCGCCTTCTTCATGCGCTGCACCATCCATTCGCGGTAGCTCAGGTTATCCATCTGCGATAGGCCCACCATGCGCGAGAGCTTCTCCAACTCCTGCTGGCTGAGCTGATCGCCCTTCAGCAGGCGCTCCATCATCTGGCGCAGGTGCTCGTTGTACTTGCGCAGCGCGTCAGCCACCTTTTGGGCCTCTTCCGGGGTCAGATCCTCGGAAGGGTTCAACATGGGCTGCGAATCGCCGCTGCCGAAGAAGACCGGGAACAATTCCTCGAACACCGGCAGGCCGGCGATGTCTTTCACCAGCGTGGTCTGCAGCGCCAGGCGGAACAGCTCGCGGTCCTTGATGCCCAGGTTATCGATCGCCCGGAAGGCGTCAGCGCTCTCAGCCAGCGAGATGCGCACCCCTGCGCCGCGTAGGGCGGCGATAAACTTGATAATTCTCTCTTCCATTGGATGCCTCGCCCGCTACCAATAAAATAATCGGCTGCCCGGCTAGTTGCGCCAGCGGGCCGAGCCGGGGTCTTCGCCGGTGCTGCCGGTCCCGCCCCTGCCGCCCTGCGGGCGCTGCAGCCAGCGCTTGGCGCGCTGCAGGTCGCTCTCGTGCTTCAGCAGGATGCTCAGAGTGCTTTCCAGTGTGGGCATATCCAGGCTGCGTGAGTTCAGGGTGACCAGCGCCTTGGCCCAATCCAGCGTTTCGCTGATGCTGGGCGATTTGCGCAGGTCCATCGAGCGTAGGCTGTGCACCAGTTCCACCGCCTGGCGAGCCATCTTGGGCGAAAGCTCGGGCACTTTCAACCGCACTACCGCCATCTCCTGCTCCACCGTCGGGTAGTCGATGAACAGGTACAGGCAGCGCCGCTTGAGCGCTTCGCTCAACTCGCGGGTGTTGTTGCTGGTCAGGATCACCAGTGGTTTGTGCACCGCCGAGAGCGTGCCCAACTCGGGCACGCTGACCTGAAAATCGCTGAGCACTTCCAGCAGGAAGGCTTCGAATTCGGCGTCGGCGCGGTCGATCTCGTCGATCAGCAGCACGGTGGGCTGCTCGCTCAGGATGGCTTTCAGCAGCGGGCGCTGCAGCAGGAAGCGCATCGAGAAGAACACGTCCTCCTCCTGCGAGAGGCGGTCGGCCGCGTCGCTCAACGAGCCGGTGCCTTCCAGGGTCTGCTGCAGCTTATCGCGCAGCAGCTGGGTGTAGAGCAGCTGCTTGGCGTACTCCCACTCGTACAGGGCCTTGGTCTCGTCCAGGCCTTCGTAGCACTGCAGGCGGATCAACTGGCGGCAGGTGGCCCCAGAGATGGCCTTAGCCAGTTCGGTCTTGCCCACTCCAGCCGGACCTTCGGTGAGCAGCGGTTTCTGCAGCTCCTGGCTCAGGTATAGGATGGTGGAAATTTCATCGTTGGCGATATACTGCTGCTCGCCCAACGCAGCTTTCATCTCTTGCGGTGATCGGAACCGCACAGTGTTATCCATTCGTTCTCCTTTCGGAAGATGGGGCTTGCCAATCGGGAGCGGCGCGCTGCAGTTCCTGGCGGGAAATGCGGTTCACCCGCCGGCAGTGCGGGCAGCCGGCGTTGTAGTGACTGAAGTTCTCGCTGCTGATCTGGTCGAGCGCGGCGTGAACAGCCTCCCGGCTCAGGGCGAACGGTTTATGGCAGTTCGTGCAGCGAATCTGCATGGCGCGTCTCCTGAAGAAAACGGATCAGCGGACAGGGTCCGCGTTGATGTAGTTCAGGCGACCGGTCCTTTCTACAGCCAGGCTGCAGGGGCAGACCTTAATCAGAGTGATTATACCTGTAATTTGGATCGGAACAGGTTATAATTCGCCGGGCAGCGGGTAAGCCAGGTTTATCCCGCTGTGTAAGGGAAGTCCTACTTGAAGGGAGCAGGGATGACTGGTTTTTACACACGCACAGGCGACGATGGATATACGGGACGGCTGGGTGAAGGGCGAGTGGCGAAGGACTCGCAGCTGACCGAAGCCATTGGCGCGCTGGATGAAGCTACGGCAGCCCTGGGCATGGCGCGGGCGCTGGTCGCGCCGCCGCCTGGCGGGCAAGATGAGGGCGTACAGCCCGCCGCGGGTGAGGATGCCGCCGGTTTGCTGCTGCAGGCGCAGCGCGATCTATATCACATCATGGCGGAAGTTTCAGCCACGCCCGAGCATGCGGTGCGCTTTCGCACCATCGACGCTGCCCGGGTGACCTGGCTGGAAGAGCAGACCGACCGGCTGACCGGGCAGGTGGAGATGCCGCGTGAGTTTATCGTCCCGGGCGATACCCCGGGCGGGGCGGCGCTGGCGGTGGCGCGCACCACAGTGCGGCGGGCCGAGCGGCGCGTGGCGCACCTGTATCATGAAAAAGAGCTCGAGAACATTGAACTGCTGCGCTACCTCAACCGCCTGTCGTCGCTGTGCTTTGTGCTGGAGCTGTTCGAGAACCAGCGCGGCGGAAGTTCTGTCCAGACTCTGGCGCGCGGGCCGCGCTGATCCGGCACATGGGGCCGCGGGGCTGGACCGCGGTGCTGGACCGCGGTGCGTGATCGCATAATACAACCGGGGCCGACTGATCCCCCTGGCAGGGGGGCAGCCGGCCCCGGTTGTTTCATCATAGGCGCGCCGGGCAGGCGCGGCCTGGTTGGCTACTGGTTCTGGGCGGCGTTGACCGCGTCGAAGATCTGCTGGAAGCTGGGTACGCGGCCGGGGGCCACTTCAACCCCGTTCACAAACACGCTGGGCGTGCCGGAAACGTTGTAGCTTTCGCCCAGCGCCAGGTGCTCATCGATCGTGCCCTGGTGCTGGCGGGCGTCAAAGCAGGATTTAAAGGCGGCGGTGTCCAGGCCGACCGATTCGGCGAAGGCGTTCAAGGTCGGCTCGGTCAGGGTCAGGCCCTGGTTGATGAAGAGGATCTTCTTGTAATCCCAGAATTTGTTCTGATCGGCGGCGCACAGTGCGGCGTTAGCGCTCAGGTCAGACTGCTTGAGCTGGGAACCGTCGTCGAGGAAGGGGAACTGGTAGAAGACGTACGAGGCCAGGCCTTTGTCGACGATTTCGCTGATCACCTGCGGCTCGACGGTCTCGGAATAGACCTTGCAGGCTGAACAGGTGTAGTCCTCGAAGACCTCGATCTTGACCTTGGCATTCGCATCACCCATCTGGAAGCCGTTGGCGTTGGCATAGTTGACCGGCTCCACGGTGGTGAACGGTGGAACGCTGCCGCCGCCGGCAGACCGGAAGGCTGGGACGATGAACAGGAAGATCACCGCCAGCGCTACCACTCCGATCACCGCTACGGTGATCGTGCGCTGGGTGCGCTCCTTGCGGCGGATCTCATCCCGGCGGGATTGCCGCCGGCTGGGGCTCTCTTTGCTGCCCTGCCGTTTTCGCCCACTGCCGGTGGTTTCAGGGTTGTTTTCCATATATTCTTCTCCTCATTGACTGCATCAACATAGCTTGCGCGCAAAATTCTCCCACGCCGCCCGCTTTTTGTCCAGGGGGTGTAGAGAATAATTCGGTGAGAATCACTCGTTATTGGCAGCCGCGGGCAGACCCGTGCTCGGATGCCCGTCGAGGCGGCAGTCGACCCATTCCAGCATGGTCTGCAGCACCTGCGCCTGCTCCGGTTCGTTGTGGGTTTCGTGCAGCAGCCCGGGCCAGATTTTGAGCATGACGGGGGTTTTGACCGCTGCAGCAAAGGCCTGGCTGCCGGAAGCGAAGGTGATCGGGTCTTTTTCCCCGTGCATCAACAGCAGCGGCAGCGGGAAGGCGGCAGCGTTGGCGGCGGTCCACGCCAGCATCGAAAGCATCACGCTGGTCCAGCCAAAGGTGACCCGGTCATGCACCAGCGGGTCGGCCTGGTAAGCGGCGATCACCTGTGGGTCGCGCGATAGGCCGTTAGCGTCCAGGCCGGTGGGCAGGCTGCCGCCGGGGGTCAGTTTCGCCAGGGTGCGCGCCAGGGCGATCTTGAGCTTTTGCTGGGTCAGCGGCGACTGCAGGGCCGGGCTGGTGGCGATCACGCCTGCCAGGTTGGGGCGGCGGCGCAGGCTGTAGAAAAGCACCAGCAGCCCGCCCAGGCTGTGCCCGTAGATGAAGCGCGGCCGGTCGGGGTAGACCTGGGCGGCTTCGTCCAGCAGCTGGTCGATGTCTTTCAAGTAGGCTTCGTCGGACGGGGTGTGGCCGCGCGGCCCGCCCGAGCGCCCGTGGCCGCGCAGGTCGAAGGTGAACAGGCTGCAGCCGGCGTTGGTGAAAGCCTGGGCCACGTGCTGGTAGCGGCGGGCGTGTTCGCCCAGGCCGTGCACCAGGCAGATCACCGCCCGAGGCGGCGCGGCGGGCGGGTCCCAGGATTGGGCATGCAGGTCCAGACCGTCGAAGGATTTCCAGGTGGTTTGGTTGTGGCGCATTGGGCGGTGTCCTATCTTGGCGTGGGGTTTCCCGCCGGTTAATCCGGCAGGTGGGGGTCGATCTGGTAGATCGGGTACTCTTCGCCGGTGCGCAGGAAGCCGATCTTCTCATACAGGGCCAGCGAAGCGGCGTTGTTCTGCTGGGTGTTGACGGTAACGCTGCGCGCGCCGCGCTGCAGGAACTGTTCGAGCAGGTCGGCGGTGAGCGCATAGCCGATGCCGTGCCCGTGCAGCTCGGGCAGCACTGCCAGGCGCGCCAGGTGCCCGCCCAGCGCGGTGGCGGTGCTGATCTGGTAGCCCACCGGGCGACCGTCCAGCAGCGCCAGGCCGGCTACGGCAGCCTGGTTAAAGGCCAGCTCCAGGTAGGCATAGGAGTTCTGCCAGAGCAGCGGGAAGGCGGCCCGGTCGATCTCCAGCACCTGGGCCAGGTCG
>JBJSYW010000181.1:0-7558 GCA_046089985.1 Chloroflexota bacterium | reverse complement strand
GCGCGGCGTGACCGCCAGCACCTGCTCCATATTGGCCGCCTGCGTGGCCAGCTGGTCGGGGTTTTCGATCAGATCTTCCCAGGCCAGGCTGGTCTTATTATCTTCATAGGTTTTTGAGCGCACCTGCAGGTGCCCGCTTTGCAGGCGTACGGTGTTGTCGAGCGCACCACCCATTTCCCCTTCAATAAATGATGCCATCAACAGCAGCAGGGCCAGCCCCATCGCCAGCGCCAGCGCCGAAAAGAACGAGCGCCGGCGGTTGCGCCCCAGGTCACGCCAGGCCATTTTGTAGAGATAGATCATCGCAGCGCCTCTCACACGGTATGCAGCGCCTGGGCAGGCTCGTGCTGGGCCGCTTCACGGGCCGGGACGAAAGCCGCCAGGACGGAGATGATCAGCGCAGTGGGAATGCGCTGGTAAAGTTTGTCCACGCCCAGGGTTGGGTAGACCCGGCCGTCGATCAGGGCCATGTATTCGGCGGCCCCGGAGAAGGCGGTGTAATCCAGCCCGACCTGGCCCAGCAGCAGGTTGAAGACCAGGCCCAGCACTACCCCGAAGGCTACCCCCACCAGGCCCATCAGCGCCCCTTCCAGCAGGAAGAGCAGCGAGATCTGCGCCGGCTTGACGCCCAGCGCCCCCAGCAGGCCGATCTCGCGCGTGCGCTCGAAGACCGCCATCAGCAGCAGGTTCAGGATGCCGATGCCGCTGATCAGCAGGATGATCACGCTGAAGATGTTCATTACCCCGCCCTTGGTCTGCAGCGCCTGGCCCAGCTCGGGGAAGTTGGTGCGCCACGATTCGATCTCGTAGCCGGGCAGGCCGGCGCGCAGCGCGGTGATGACCGGTTCTTCCTTGCCCAGGTCTTTCAAGAAGATCGCCACCTCGCTCACCTGCTCTTCCAGCCCGTAGAGCGCCTGGGCTTCGCCCAGCGCAATGTAGACTGAGCGTTTTTCGATCTCAGGCATATCCACGTCGAAGATGCCCACCACGGTCATCGAGCGCTGGCGCATTTTGTCGTGCGTAGCCTGCCCCACCAGGGTGATGCGGCTGTTGACGCCCACGCCCATCTCTTCGGCCAGGCCGCGGCCGATCAGCACCATCTCCTGGTCGGTGGAGGCCAGGTAGCGGCCGGAAACGATGTGCTGGGCCGGCAGGCTGATGGCCTGCTCTTTTTCCGGCTCAACACCGATGATCGAGACCGAGAAGGCGCCTTCGCGGCTGGTGGCCAGCCCGCCGGTGCTAATGCGGCGGGAGGCCACCAGCACCTGAGGCTGGTTGGCGGCCGCGTCGATCACGGCCTGGTCGTTCTCCAGCGGCAGCAGCGGCAGCTGGTCGGCCTTGTCCTGGTAACCCAGGGCATGCACCTGGATGTTGCCGCCCAGGATGCGCACCGCGTTGCCGTAGATGGCCTGGTCGAACCCGGCCACCAGGCCGTCGTACATCATCATCATCCCCAGGGTCAGCCCAATCGCCAGCGTGACGATGACCGTGCGCCGGCGGTGGCGCCACAGGTTGCGCCATGCAATGCGGAGAAATAAGCTCATGCTTGCCAATCCTTTCTGCAGTGCAGCAGTGTTATTCCAGTGGGGCAACCCACTGCCTGATCGTAGCCTGGTCCATCAGTTCGATGCTGCCCGATGGAGCGCCCAGGATGCGTTCGAATGCGGTTGTGTAAGCGGCGACGATGGCCTGGGCGGCAGCGTCATCGTGGCAGCGCAGTGGGTCGAGCAGCAGACCGGCGAACTCATCGCCCATCTGCAGCATCAGCGCCAGCAGGATGCGGCTGGCCTGATCGGGGTGGGCGGTGTTGAAGACGCCCTCCAGCACACCCTGGCGGATCAGGCCGGCCATCAGCGGCGCAAAGCCGTGCAGCATGCGCCCGGTGGTTTTGTGGCGTACGACCAGGTTTTCGTCGGTGTACCACACTGCCAGCAGCGCCATCAGGTAGCTCTTCTGAGCCGACTTCCAGCGCCCAACGTTGGAGAAGAAGCGGTTGATTTTCTCCAGCACCGGCATGCCGGCTGCCTGCAGGATGGGGTAGATCTGCGCCTCGGCCTGCTGCTGGGTGCGCTGCAAGCTGGCCTCCAACAGCCCGGACTTCGAACTGAAGTAGTGGTAAAAGGCGCCTTTCGAGATGCCCAACTGGTCGATCACATCCTGGATCGACATCTGCTCGTAGCCCTTGGTAAGGATCAGGCGCTGGGCGGTGTCCAGGATCTCGCTGCGGCGGCGGTTGTACTCTTCTTCGTTGATCACGCGTGCCATTGGCTGCCCTTTATTAAACCGACGGTCGGTTTATTTGCCGGATAGTATAGTCCGATTTCTCCGGCTGTCAAGCCTTGCCGGGCGGTAGTTTTGTGAAGAACTTCACGATGTGAGAGAAGTCACCCGGTTAACATGCCGCTTTTCCCATTGACGCGCCCGCCCGCCTCCGATATGCTTGAGGTAGTTCAGGTGTGATCTCTATGAGCTGCTTGACTGCCATAAGACCTAATCCACCCAGCGGGCGCCGTCCGGAGCGCCCGCTTATCTATTAAATTAACCGGCGAAAACCATCAACCCAAACAGGAGCATACGAATGACTGAACTGATCAATGCCTTCCAGATGGCACAGCGCCAGTTCGACCATGTGTCAGGGCAGCTGAACCTGGACCCCCAGGTGGCTGAAATCCTGCGCTGGCCGGCGCGCGAGTTCAAGTTCGAGATCCCCGTCCGCATGGACGACGGCTCGATGAAGCTGTTCTTCGGCTACCGCGTGCAGCACAACGACGCCCGCGGCCCGAACAAGGGCGGGATTCGCTTCCACCCCTCCGAAACCCTCGACACGGTGCGGGCGCTGGCAATGTGGATGACCTGGAAGTGCGCGGTGGCGGATATCCCGTTGGGCGGCGGCAAGGGCGGCGTGCCGGTAGACCCGGCTACGCTCTCTGTGACCGAAAAAGAACGCCTGGTGCGCGGCTGGGTCGGCCAGATGTGGCGCAACATTGGCCCCCGCCAGGACGTCCCGGCCCCCGACGTAGGCACCACCCCGCAGATGATGGGCTGGATGATGGACGAGTACTCCAAGCTGGTGGGTCACTACACCCCCGGCGTGATCACCGGCAAGCCGCTGGGCGGCGGCGGTTCGCTGGGCCGCACCGAAGCCACCGGCTACGGCGTGATCTATGCCGTGCGCGAGGCGATGAAGCACCTGAAGATGGACTCGACCAAGGCCTGGGCGGCCTGCCAGGGCTTCGGCAACGTTTCCCAGTACGCTGCGATCGGCTTCACCGAACTGCTGGGCGGCAAGGTGGCCTGCGTTTCGTATTGGGACCGGGCCGACAAGAAGTCGTACACCGTTTCCAAGGCCGACGGCGTGAACCCGCGCTTCCTGCAGTCGATCACCGACCAGTACGGTGGGATTGACAAGGACAAAGCCGTGGCGGCCGGTTACGTGATCGAAGATGGAGACGAGTGGATCTGCAAGGACGTGGATGTGCTGCTGCCCGGCGCCCTGGAAGGCCAGGTTAACGCCGAGACGGTCAAGCGCGTCAGCGACCGGGTCAAGATCGTGGCCGAAGGCGCCAATGGCCCCACCACTCCCGAGGCGGACGAGGTCTTCAAGCGCAACGGCGTCTTCAATATCCCCGACTTCCTGGCCAACGCCGGCGGCGTGACCGTGTCGTACTTCGAAGGCGTTCAGAACGATATGAACTTCTACTGGACCAAGGACGAAGTGCTGCAGCGCCTGGACACCAAGATGACGCAGGCGTTCAAGAGCGTGCTGGAAATGTCGCAAGGCGAGAAGGTCTACATGCGCGATGCGGCCTACATGGTCGCGATCAAGCGCGTGGTCACCGCGATGGAACTGCGCGGCTGGATCTAATAAAAAAGGCATAAACAAGCGGCCCGTTTTATAGAATTTCCATTCTATAAAACGGGCTGCTTGTTTTATAATGAATCATGCTGCTTTCACCCGGGGAGATGCGCACGCTGCTGCTGGTCTGTATGCTGGGCATGCTGATCATTGCCGGGTTGTTCCTGCGCCGCCGCGGGCTTTCTCCGGCGCAGACGCTGGGCTGGGGCGCGCTGTTGATGCTGCCGCTGTCAGGTCCGTTTTTGGTGCTGCTGATCCGCCCCGGATCGAAGCGGACGCTGCACGCGCCGCGCTGACGGGCGCACCGGCTGCCTGCTTTCCATTGGACAGGGGGAATAATTCGATGTATACTCTAGCCAACCCATCTGGAGGAGAGGCTTACCGTCATGAGAGTATCCGTCCTGCAAGAAAACCTGGCCAAAGGTCTCAGCATCGTCTCTCGCGCCGTATCGCCGCGCAGCACGCTGCCCGTCCTGGCGAACATCCTGGTCGCCACCGATGAGGGGCGGCTGCGATTGTCGGCGACGAACCTGGAGCTTGGCATTACCTGCTGGATCGGGGCGCGCATCCTGGAAGACGGCTCGACCACCGTCCCGGCGCGGGCATTCTCCGACCTGATCGGCACGCTGCCGGCGGGCAACCAGGTGGATATGGAACTGACGGTGCGCACCCAGACGTTGAACGTGCGCAGCGGCGCTTCGACCACCAACTTGAAGTGCATCGACGCCCAGGAGTTCCCGCCGATGCCGGTGCCCGACTTCAGCCAGGCGCTCGAACTGAACGTGGCCGACTTTAAGGAAATGATCTCTCAGGTGGCGTTTGCCGCCTCCAATGACGATGCTCGCCCGATCCTGACCGGCGTGCTGGTGACGGTGCGCGGCGACCTGGTGACGATGGCGGCCGCGGATGGTTTCCGCCTGTCGGTGCGCAAGGCGCACCTCTCGACCCCGGTCAGCAAGCCGATCAACGCGGTGATCCCGGCCCGGGCGCTGATCGAGCTGGCGCGCATCGCCGGCGACGGCGACAAGACCGTGCACCTGATGCTGCCGCCCGGGCGCGGCCAGGTGCTGTTCCGCGTGGGCGAGGTGGAGTTGGTTTCGCAGCTGATCGAAGGCGCTTTCCCGGATTACGAACAGATCATCCCGCGCCGCTGTGAAACGCGCGCCATTCTATCCACCCAGTCGTTTCTGAAAGCCTGCAAGCAGGCCGAGATCTTCGCCCGCGAAGGCTCGCACATCGCTCGCCTGAGCATCATCCCGGGCGGCGAACTGCAGCCGGGAACGGTCGAGATTTCGGGCCAGTCGGAAGAGACCGGCTTCAACCAGAACGTGGTCGACGCCAGCATTGAAGGCCAGAAGCAGCTGGTGGCCTTCAATGTGCGCTTCCTGCGCGAGGTGCTGGACGTGGTGCGCACGCCCAACGTGGCGCTGGAGACCACGGCTGACAACCTGCCCGGGGTGGTCCGCCCGGTGGGGGGAACGGATGCGCAGGGCGAGTTCCTGCACGTGATTATGCCGATGCACCTGGGCAGCTAGCCCACAGAAAAAACGGGTTGTCTTGGGCGCGGCCTGCCCGAGACAACCCGTTTTTTGTTAAAAACAGAAAATCCTTATGACCCTGCCTCACGCCCCTTCGGACCGCACCCTCCACATTTACCTGTCGCTGGCCCAATACCCGATTCTCAATACGCACATCCGCAGCCGCATGCGGCGGGAGCTTTTCCGCCGCGGGGTGATCAACCAGCAAGTCTTTGAGGCCGAGGTGCGGGAGAAGGCGATCCGTTCGCAGCAGATCGAGGGGCTGCACGACCCGTTCTCGGAAGAGCCGGCGGATATCTGGGAGCTGCGCCTGACGCGCATCCGCGATCACCTGACCGACTTCTACTTTGCCTACAACCTGCCGTTTGACCTGTTCGAGCAGATCGTGCGCCAGACGCTGGTGGAGCGCGGGGCGGATACCAACGACCTGACGGTTTCATTTAACCCGGAACTGGCCCCGCAGAACATGCTTTTCGAGCAGGCGATGCACATCGAGAAGATGGCGCCGGAAGAGCGCTCGCAGCACGAGGCGCGGCTGCAGGAGATCAAGGTGGTGCTGATCCGCACCATGATCAGCGACCAGCTGGCCTACCTGAAGATCGCCAAGCAGTGGTTCACCATCGCCGACCTGAACGAAATCCGCAACCACAAGATCGGGCAGGGCAAGATCGGCGGCAAATCGGCCGGCATGCTGCTGGCCTGGCGGATCTTGAACGAAGTGGCCGAAGACGACCTGTGCCACCACCTGCGCATCCCCGAGTCGTATTACGTGGGCGCCGATCTGACCTACACCTTCATGGCGTTGAACGGGTTGATGCGCTGGATCGACCAGAAATACAAGTTGGAAGACCAGATCCGCTCCGAGTATCCGCAGATCCAGCAAGAGTTCCTGGAAGGCGAGTTCCCCAGCGATATCCTCGAGCAGTTCCGCGAGCTGCTGATGCTGGTGGGATCGCGCCCGCTGATCGTGCGCTCTTCGAGCTTGCTGGAAGACAACTTCGGCACCTCGTTCGCCGGCAAATATGACAGCTTCTTCTGCCCCAACCAGGGCGGCGCCGAGCAGAACCTGGAAGACCTGTCGCAGGCGGTCAAGCGCATCTACGCCAGCATGCTCAATCCGGACGCGCTGCTTTACCGGCGGGCCAAAGGGTTGCAGGATTATGACGAGCGCATGGCGATCCTGATCCAGGTAGTGGAGGGCGAGCAGTTTGGGCGCTACTACATGCCGCACGGTGCGGGGGTGGCGTTCAGCCGCAACCTGTACCGCTGGTCGCCGCAGATACGGCGCGATGCGGGCTTCCTGCGCCTGGTGTGGGGGCTGGGCACGCGGGCGGTCGACCGGGTGGGCAACGACTACCCGCGCCTGGTGGGGCTGAGCCACCCGCTGCTGCACCCGGAGGCTTCGGTGAAGGAGATCCGCCATTACTCGCAGCAGTATATCGACCTGATCGACCTGCAGGAGAACCGTTTCAAGACTCTGCCGGTAAGCGAGGTGATCAACCCGCGCTACCCGGCGCTGCGCTACCTGGCGCAGGTGGACCAGGGAGATTACCTTGCGCCGCTGCGTGTGCTGCTGAGCGAGGATGAAAACGACCGCCTGGTGCTGACCTTCGATGAACTGCTGCGCCGCACCCCGTTCGCCCGGCGCATGACCCGCATGTTGAAGATCTTGGAGAAAGAGTACGAAGCGCCGGTGGACACCGAGTTCACCCTGCGCGTGCTGGACCCCGGCAGCACCAATCCGAACATCGAGATTTCGCTGCTGCAGTGCCGCCCGCAGAGCCACCTCAAGGAGAGCGAGGCGCGCCTGCCCCAGAACCTGGACGAGCAGTCGATCATGTTCTCAACCACGCGCATGGCGCCTGAAGGGCGGGTGCACGACATCCGCTACGTGCTGTTCGTCACGCCCAAGGGCTACCATTCGCTGCCCACCAACAACGCCCGGGTGGAACTGGGGCGGGTGATTGGGCAGCTCAACGCGGCGCTGAAGGATGAGACCTTTATCTGCATTGGCCCCGGGCGTTGGGGCACCTCGACCCCGGATTTGGGGGTGCGCATCGGATACGGCGATATCTACTACACCCGCGCCCTGGTCGAGCTGACCGGGCAGGGTATCGGCGCGGCGCCGGAAGCCTCCTTTGGCACGCATTTCTTCCAGGACCTG
>JBJSYW010000180.1:0-5281 GCA_046089985.1 Chloroflexota bacterium | reverse complement strand
CCCGCCCGCGACCTGGAAGGGCTGCGCAAGCAGCTGCAAGACACCCAGGCCGCCCTGGAGGCGCTGGACCCCGCCAACAGCGTGAACAAAGCCCGCTCCGGGGCCTTGAAGGTCAAGATCAGCGCCCTGAAGAAACAGATCGAACGGATGGAGAAGCAGTCGAGTTGAGCGGCCTGCCGCGCACCGTCTTCATGGGGTCGCCCGAGTTCGCCGTGCCGTGCCTGCGGGCGCTGGCGGGTGCGTACCCGGTGGTAGGGGTGGTCACCCAACCGGACGCCCCCGCCGGGCGTGGGCGCGAGCTGCGCCCACCGGCGGTCAAGCAGCTGGCCCTGGAGTTGGGCCTGGCGCTGATCCAGCCGGCCCGGCTGCGCGCCCCGGAGGCGATGGCGCAGCTGCAGGATTGGTCACCGGAGCTGATCGTGGTGACCGCCTTCGGGCAGATCCTGCGCCCGGCGGTGCTGGACCTGCCGCGCTACGGCTGCATCAATGTGCACGCCTCGCTGCTGCCGCGCTGGCGCGGGGCGGCCCCGATCAACGCCGCCATCTTCCACGGCGACACGCTGAGCGGGGTGACCGTGATGCGCATGGACCCCGGGGTGGACACCGGGCCGGTCATCGCCCAGCGCGCCGCCGCCATCCTGCCGGACGAAGACGCGCTGCAGTTGGGCGACCGGCTGGCGGCGCTGGGGGCCAATCTGCTGCTGCACACACTGCCGGCCTACCTGGGCGGGCTGCTGACGCCGCAGGCGCAAGACGAGCGTGGAGCGACCTACGCGGCGATGCTGACCAAGGACGACGGCCGGCTGGACTTCAACCGTCCGGCCGAAGCGCTGGCGCGCCAGGTGCGCGCCTACCAGCCCTGGCCCGGGGCAGCGTTCGATTGGAACGGAGCGTCGTTGAAGGTGCTGCGGGCGCATGCGGCCCCGCACCCGGATCAGCCGGAGCAGCCGGGGCAGCGCCTGGTGCAAGGCGGGCTGCCGGCGGTAGTGTGCGGCAGCGGGCTGCTGGTGCTGGACGAACTGCAGCCGGCCGGCAAAAAAGCGATGAGCGGCGCGGCCTTTGTGCAAGGGGCGCGCCAGTGGACAATCTGATGTACGACCCAATCAAAAGGTTAGCGCTCTTCCCAAATACCACCCAAATTGTTGACCAGCGCCTGCAGATTGATGGGCAGCCGCTGGATGCGCTGGCGGCCGAGTTCGGCACGCCGCTGTATGTCTTTGACCGGGCCACGCTCGACGACGCCGTGACTCAGTACCGGCGCTCGCTGCAGGCCCACTACCCCGGTCCCGGCGGGCTTACCTACGCCGGCAAGGCTTATCTGAGCCTGGCGATGGCGCAGTGGGCCGGCGAGCAGGGACTGTGGGTGGACTGCACCGGCGCGGGCGAGATCGCCGTGGCTGCCGCGGCGGGCGTGCCGCGCAGCCGCCTGCTGGTGCACGGGGTCAATAAGTCGCGCGGCGACCTGCAGGCCGCGCTGCAGCAGGCCGGGACGATCGTGGTCGACAACCCGGCCGAGCTGGAGCGCATCATCGAGCTTTCGGGCGCAGCCGCCGCCGATCCAGCCGCCGCCGCCGAAGCCCGGGCGGGCCTGCCGCAGCTGTGGCTGCGCCTGCGCCCGGGGCTGGCGGTCGATACTCATGCCTACACGCAGACCGGCCAGGACGACAGCAAGTTCGGCATGTCCGCCGCCGAAATTATGCAGGCCGCCGGGCGCTGCTTGGCCCTGGGCCTGCCGCTCAGCGGGCTGCACTTCCACCAGGGCTCGCACTTCCACGACCCGGCCCCGCTCGGCCCGGCAATCGACACCGCCTTGGACCTGGTGGCCGAGCTGCGCAGCAGCACCGGCTGGACCCCCGCCGCGCTGTGCCCCGGCGGCGGGTGGGGCGTGCCCTACCACGACGACGACCTGCCGCACCAGCCGGTGGACAGCTACGTGCAGTTCGCCGCCCAGCACGTGGCGCAAGGCTGCGCCGAGCGCGGCCTGCCGCTGCCGCGCCTGCACTTTGAACCCGGCCGCAGCCTGGTGGCCCGCGCCGGGGTGGCGCTCTACCGGGTGGAGGCGGTCAAACGCACCCCGCACCGCCGCTGGCTGCTGCTGGACGGCGGAATGGCCGATAACCCGCGCCCGGCGCTGTATGGGGCGCGCTACTCGGCCCTGCCGGTCAGCCGCCCGGGCCGGCCCGGCGCCGGCCCGGCCTACCTGGGCGGGCCGTTCTGCGAAAGCGGCGATATCCTGATCCACGACCTGGAACTGCCCGAGATGGAACCCGGCGAACTGCTGGCGGTGCCGGTCAGCGGCGCTTACCACCTGAGCATGGGCAGCAATTACAACGGGGCGCGCAAACCGGCCGTGCTGTGGCTGGACGGCGGGCAGGCGCACCCGATCCAGCGCCGTGAGACGATTGATGACCTGCTGCGCCGTGACGCCGGACTGCCCGGCCGCAGCTGACCCGACCCCGACGCGGAGCGCCAAGCCATGTTTCCATCTACCAACCCAGACCTGCTATACCATATCTACCTGATGCGCCACGGCCAGTCGGAAGGCAACGCCGCCGGCGTGCTGCAAGGGCAGAGCGATTACCCACTGAGCGAGACCGGCAAGCGCCAGGCGCGCGCCGTGGGCCGGCGCTGGAAGGATGAAGGCATGTGCTTCGATGCGATCATCGCCAGCCCGCTGACCCGGGCGCGCCACACGGCTGAAATTGTGGCCGAGACGCTGGGCAGCCCGCTGGTGCAGGACGACGACTGGATGGAGCGCAACAACGGCCGGCTGGCCGGGCTGCGCCCGGATGAGATCGCCGAACGCTACCCAAACGCCGGGTTTGTGCACCTGTACCAGGCGGTGGGCGAGACCGGCGAAAGCCAGTGGGAGCTGTACCTGCGGGCCGGGCGGGCGGTGCAGGCGCTGATCGACCGGCCGGCCGGGCGCTACCTGGTGGTGTCGCACGGCGGCATCCTGAACCTGGCGATGTACGCCATCCTGGGCATCGTGCCGCACGCCAACCTGAACGGGCCGCGCTTTCGCTTCCAGAACACCGGCTTTGCGCTGCTGGAGTACAACCCCGAGCGGCACACCTGGCTGCTGGAACGGATCAACGACCGCCAGCACTGGGGCAGGTCCGACTGATGGACGCCCCCACCACCGGTCCGTTGAATATCCTGGTCTTTGGGGCCGGGGCCGTCGGCACGTATATCGGCGGCAGCCTGGCGCTGGGCGGGCAGCGCGTGGTGTTTGTCGAACGGCCGGAGGTGGCCGAGGCGCTGCGCCACAGCGGGCTGACCCTGATCCTGGACGGGCAGGCGCGCCGGCTGGAAGCGCCGCGCATCGCCGGGTCGCTGGCCGAAGCGCTGGCCTGGCAGGCGCTGGAGCCGCGCCCGTTCGATGCGGCGCTGTTTGCGCTGAAATCCTACGACACAGCCGCGGCGCTGGACGGGATGCGCCCCTTCTCCGCCCAACTGCCGCCGCTGGTCTGCCTGCAGAACGGTGTCGATAACGAAACTGCCATCGCTGGAACGCTGGGCAGCGACAAGGTGATCGGCGCCACGCTGACCAGCGCCATCGGCCGGCCCGGGCCGGGGCAGATTGCGCTGGAGAAGCTGCGCGGCGCGGGGGTGGCAGGCGCGCCGGGCAGCCTGGCGCAGCGTCTGCAGCAGGCGATGGACGCCGCCGGGTTGAACTGCCGGCTGTATCCACGCGCCGCAGACATGAAGTGGTCCAAAATGTTGACCAACCTGCTCTCCAACGCCAGCTCGGCCATCCTGGACCTCAGCCCGGCGCAGGTGTTCGGTCACCCGGGGCTGTACCGGCTGGAGATCGCCCAGCTGCGCGAGGCGCTGGCGGTGATGCAGGCCCAGGGCATCGAGGTGGTGGACCTGCCCGGCACGCCGGTGCGGCTGCTGGCGCTGGGCGTGCGCCTGCCGGCGGCGCTGTCACGCCCGCTGCTGGCGCGCCAGGTGGGCGGCGGGCGCGGCGCCAAGATGCCCTCTTTCCACATCGACCTGCACAGCGGGCACGGGCGGAGCGAGGTGGGCTGGCTGAACGGAGCCGTGGCGCGCGCCGGGCAGCAGTTGGGCCTGCCCACCCCCGCCAACCGCCTGCTGACCGAAACGCTGCAGGCGCTCACCGAAGGCCGCCTGCCGCTGGAGAGCTACGCCGGGCAGCCGCGCAAGCTGCTGGAAGCCTACAGCCAGCAGCGCAGCGGGCCAGAGAAAACCACCCGGCGGGCGGGCTAGGCTTCAGGCAGCGGATCGTCCCAGCGCACCAGGCCGTAGAACAGCGGCAGCGAGTCCACCGGTTCATCGCTAAAGCGGTGCGCCGCCAGCAGGCGCGCCTGGGCGGCCTGCAGATCGGGGCGGTTGGCAGCGTGCAGCACAAACAACGGCTCGCCCTGCTCCACCCACTCGCCGACCTTGTGCAGGATCTCGATCCCCACCGCATGGTCCACCGGATCGCCCTTGCGAGCGCGCCCGGCCCCCAGCACCACCGCCGTTTCACCCACTTCCAGCGCGTCCACCTGCGACAGATAGCCGGTCAGCGGGGAGGGCACGCTCTCGATCAGCGCCGCCCGGGGCAGCTTTTCCGGGTGATCGACATACGCCAGGTCGCCGCCCTGCGCCTGCACCAGCATGCGGAAGCGCTCCCAGGCCCGCCCATCGGCGACGGCCTGCTCGGCCATCCGGCGCGCTTCGGCTTCGCCAGGGGCGCGCTCGCCCAGCACCAGCATATGCGCCGCCACCGCCAGGCAGTGCTCGCGGAAATCGGCCGGGCCGCCGCCCTGCAGCGTCTCAATCGCCTCACGCACTTCCAGGGCATTGCCCACCGCACAACCCAGCGGCTGGTTCATGTCCGACAGCAGCGCCACCGCCTTACGCTCACTCAGCCGGGCGATGTAGGCCATCGTCTCAGCCAGGACGCGCGCCCCATCCAGCGACTTCATAAACGCCCCTCGCCCCCACTTGACATCCAGCACGATGGCCTGCGCCCCGGCGGCGATCTTCTTGCTCATCACCGACGACGCGATCAGCGGGATCGACTGCACCGTGCCGGTCACGTCGCGCAGCGCATACAACTTGCCATCCGCAGGGGCCAGGTCGCCGGTCTGCCCGGTCAGCACCAGGCCCATCGCTTGCAGCTGACTGCGGATCTCTTCCATGCTCAGATCGGTGCGAAAACCGGTGATGGATTCCATCTTATCCAGCGTGCCGCCGGTGAAACCCAGCCCACGCCCAGACATCTTCGCCACCGGCAGCCCGCAGGCCGCTACGATTGGCTCAGCCACCA
>JBJSYW010000179.1:0-3493 GCA_046089985.1 Chloroflexota bacterium | reverse complement strand
GAGCGTCCTGGTGAAGCGTGGAAACGCTACCGGGCCGGCCGCCAGATAAGCGGCCGGCCCGGTTGATTTTTCTGACCGGGTCACACAAGCATACAAACCCGGCCGGTTTATTGGATGACAACCGGCAGGTATAAAACCGCGTCGATGGTGAAGGACCGGTTCAGGCTGGGGGCGAGGTTGTAGTTGGTATTGCCCGGTTGGGCGGCGGTGATGGTGCATTCCCCGACCCCGGTCAGGTGAACCAGGCTGCCGCTGACGGTGCAGGGACCGGCGGGGGTGTAGGCCACCGGGAGCCCGGAGGAAGCGGTGGCGGTCAGGGTGAAGTCGCGGGCGGATAGCAGCCGGTTGGGTAGAGCGGGGAAGGTGATGGTCTGATCGGCTTTGGCGATCGCCAGGCTTATGCTGGTATTGGCGGCGGAATAAGCGCTGTCGCCGGCGTAGGCAGCGGTGACGCCGCCCGGATAGCTGCCGGCGTCAATGCCGGCCAGGCTGAGGTTCGACAGGACCGCGACCCCCGAGGCGTTGGTGACGGCGGTGAGCGGGCTACCGCCGTGCAGCGTAAAGGCCACCGTCTTGCCGCTCAGGGCAGCGCTGTTGGCGGTGAGCGTGGCGGTGAGGGTGACAGCGCCGCCAAAGACGCCCGCCGCCGGGTCGAGAACGACGGAAGCGATATCCGGGTTGTCGAAGCACACCGTCACATCGTTCAGGCTGGGGGTCGCCAGGACATCGCTGCTGCTCAGGTAGGCTTTCCACTTCAGGTAGCGCAGGCCGTCGAAGCGCGGGGAGAGCGATGCGCCGCTGGTGGTGTAGAAGGTTTCAGAGGCGCCGTCTGGGCCGGTGAAGTTGAACGGGCCGCCGGGGTTATTGCTGCCGGCCACCTGGAACTTGAGGCTGGTGTTGGCGGGGGTGACCGCGGTCCAGGAGAGCGTGGTCCAGCGGGCCTGCTTGCCGGCAGCCGGGTTGGCGTCTTTGCTGGCCGAGATGAACGAGCCGGAGGTCACATAGTCGCTGCTCAGTCGATAGGTCTTAAAGGCGTGGTCCTGGCTGCCGGTTGCGCCCCAATCCGCGCCGCCATTGCTGGAATAGATCAATCCGCCGCCGGGGTACAGGTTGCTGCTGCCCGAATCCCAGTAATAATGGGTGCTGGAACTGGCGGCGGCGGCGCGGGCCGTGATGGCATACACCGTCCCGGCGGTCAAGGAGGGCGGGCTGGCGAAGACGGCTGAATGGTAGGCCGGGGCGCCGGCGCCAAAGCCGGGGATAACGGCCGAGGCTAGCGCCGCTCCACTGGGCAGCCCACCGCTGGCAGCGCGGATCTCGATCACCACATCCGGGCCAACGCCCGAGCACGAACCGCAAAGCAGGTACAGGTCCACGCCTGCCAGCAGGCCGGACACGGCGGGCGTAAAGGTCTGGCCCTCAATGTTGACGGTGTCGAGGCCGTATGCCCCGCCGTCTGTGTTGGTCATCGACTGGTCGAGCGGCGTGTCATAAACCAGGCTCACGCTGCCGGGGCTTGCGCCCAGGTCGCAGCCGGCGGCGGCGCCGGCCTGGAAATCGGCCTGGGTGGTATCGGTGATGCAGCCGCTCTGGGGGGCTGGGGTTTGGCTGAAGTCCTGGGGAGCGGTCCAGTGGGCGGCGAGCGGCAGGGGCAGCGCCGCGCCGCCCGAGGCTTGGGCTGGCGCGGACAGGGAGCCGGGGGCGGCCAGTGCGCCGGCCCCCAAAGCCGGGCCGGCGGCCGCCGGGCGAACGACGGCGCCAAACAGCGCCCCGCTCCGCAGCGCGGGAAGGATGAAAATCAGGTTGGCCAGGCAAATGGCTTTGATGAAAAACTTTTGCGGCATGGATGGCCCCTTCTCTTTGCTTTGTTGGGATATTCAGCTGGTGGTTTTTGCGGATCGACCATGATTATACCCCGGGCGCGCTCCAAATCAGACCCCGGCGCGCCGGGCGATTTCGGCCCAGGCGCTGCGGGCGGCTTGGGCGGGGCGCTGCGGCAGGCCGCTGAGACGCCGCCCGGGCGTGTAGGATGGTATACTGCAGCTGGACGGGAGGTTTCAATGCGCAGAATCCGCTACCAGGTGGCGTGCAGCTTGGACGGCTATATCGCCGATCCAGACGGGAAGACCGGCTGGATCGTGGACGAGCCGGGGATCGACTTTGCCGGGCTGTTTGACCAGTTCGATACGTTATTGATGGGCCGCCGCACGTACGAAGTGCTGCAGCACAGCCCGGAGGGCTTTTGGGGCAAGCAGGTGTACGTCGTTTCGCGCAGTCTGCGACAGGCCGAGCACCCGGGCGTCACGGTGATCTCCGGCGATCTCGAGCGCCGGGTTGCGGCGCTGCGGACGCAGCCGGGGAAAGATATCTGGCTGTTTGGCGGCGGCGAGCTGCTGCGCAGCCTGCTGGCGCTCGGCGTGGTAGACACGGTCGAGCCGGCGATCATCCCGGTGCTGCTGGGCGGCGGGGTCCCGTTCCTGGCTGCGCCGGCGCGCGCCTGCCGGCTGCGCCTGACCGGGCAGCGGGTGTTCCCGAGCGGGATCGTCTGGCTGGAGTACACCGTAATATAATGTGCTTTATAATTGTCCTCATACTGCCCAAGATATTTGACGGACTTACAACCACTCATGCCTAAAAAATCCGCAAAGACTTCCGCCTATTCCGCCAACCTGGGGTTCGAAGAGACACTGTGGGCTGCGGCCGATAAGATGCGCGGCAACATGGACGCCAGCGAGTACAAGCACGTTGTGCTCGGCCTGATCTTCCTGAAGTACATCAGTGATGCTTTCTTCGCCCGCTATCACCAACTGGAGTTTGAGTTCTCCGACCCGAGCAGCCCCGCCTTCGTCAGCGAGCCTGCGGCGCGCTACGCCTGCATGGAAGACCGCGACGAGTACACGGCCGAGAACGTGTTCTGGATCCCGCCCGAAGCGCGCTGGGATAAGCTCCAGGCCGCCGCCAAACGCCCGGAGATCGGCAAGCTGATCGATGAGGCCATGACGGCCATCGAGCGCGAGAACCCACGCCTGAAAGGTGTGCTGCCCAAGACCTACGCCCGTCCCGACCTGGACAAGACCCGCCTGGGCGGCCTGCTGGATTTGATCGGCACGATCGGGCTGGGCGACGCGGAGAGCCAGAAGAAGGACATCCTGGGACGGGTGTATGAGTATTTCCTGTCCAAGTTCGCCAGCGCCGAAGGCAAGGCGGGCGGCGAGTTCTATACGCCCGGCTGCGTGGTCAAGCTGCTGGTGGCGATGCTCGAACCGTACCAGGGGCGTGTCTATGATCCGTGCTGCGGTTCAGGCGGGATGTTCGTGCAGTCCGAGAGCTTTGTGCTGGCGCATGGCGGGCGGATCGGGGACATTTCGATCTACGGGCAGGAATCCAACCCGACCACGTGGCGGCTGGCGAATATGAACCTGGCCATCCGGCGCATCGAGGCCGATCTTGGCCCCGAACCGGCCGACACCTTCCACCGCGACCTGCACCCCGA
>JBJSYW010000178.1:0-2835 GCA_046089985.1 Chloroflexota bacterium | reverse complement strand
CCTTCAGCGTGGCCTTGAAAGCTGCATCCTGGGCCGCCAGGCGGTCGAGGATCGCATGCAGTTCGGCCTGGGCGCTCTCCACCGTCTCGCCCGGCACGGTGCGGCGCTCGATCATCAGGTAGCAGTGGGCCGGGTAGGTGCTCATCTCGGTGCCGCCGCGCACCAGTGAGGTGTGCAGCGAAGGCGGCCCGACCAGCGGGTGCGGCGTGCGGGCGCGCAGTTCGGCCTCCAGCCCGGCCAGTTCATTCAGGAAGCGTCCCAGCATCAAGATCGCGTCGATGCCCTCCTGGTAGCGGCTGCCGTGCGCCGCCCGGCCGAAGAACTCCAGTTCGAAGCCGATAAAGCCGCGGTGCGCCCGGCTGATGATCATCTCGGTCGGTTCGGTGACGATGGCCGCGTCAGCCTGGTAGCGGCGCACGATGTCCTGCGTGCCCAGGCTGGCGTACTCCTCGTCGGCTACGCCGGTCAACAGCAGGTCGCCTTTGAGCGTCACGCCCTGGTCGCGCAGCGCCTTGACCGCTGCCAGCATCGCCGCCAGGCTGCCCTTCATATCCTGCGCCCCGCGCCCGTACAGCCGCCCGTCGCGAACGCACGCCTCGAAGGGCTGCGGCATGCCGTTGATCCCCACCGTATCCATATGGGCGTTCCACATCAGGCGCTTGCCGCCGCCGGCGCCGCGCAGCAGTCCCACGGCGTTGGCCCGCCCAGGGGCCGGCTCGTCCACCTGGGCCTGCATGCCCAGGGCCTGCATCGCCGCGGCGGTGTAGCGGGCGATGGCCAGCTCGCCGGCGCCATCCTGCGACAGGTCCGGGTTGGCCGAGTTGATCGCCACCAGGTCGCGCAGGGTTTGGGTCAGGTATGTTTCGTCAATCATCGGTCGTGCTTCCTTGTCAGAGTGGAGTGTCCGGCGGCAGCCGCCGGTAGGGGATGGCGCTGTGCCTCAGCCTGCGGGGCGTCAGCGCCGGAAGATCGGCGCCAGCCGCCGCCCGGCCAGCAGGCTGCTGCCGATGACTGCCGGGGGGATGGCGCACAGGATCGACAGCGTGAACAGGTCGTCGCCGGCCGCCACGCCGATCCCGCCCAGGCCAACGAAGACCACGAACGAGACCACCAGGAAGATGCCCAGGTTGGAGGCCAGGAACAGCAGCAGGGCGATCAGCACGGTCAGCACGGTCTGACGCCCGCTCAAGCGCGGGCCGGCGGGCCGTTCGGCGGGGTGGGTCAGCGGGGTCAGCGGGGACGTCTCAGTGGATGGGTCCGGGGTGCGAGGTTTGGGCATGCCTGGCTCTCCTGGCGGTCAGCGGGTTTGCAGCACCTTGCGCTGCGCCAGCTCGCGGAACCGCTTCCAGTCGGAGTCGTTCTTAAAGAAGGACCTGGGCAGCACGGTCAGCACGCCGCCGGGGGTCAGCAGCGTGACCAGGTCGGTCGACAGGCGCAGGCGGGCGAAGCTCTCCCAGCTGACGCTGCGGTAGGGGGTGGTGTTGGTGTAGGTGAGGCCTTTTTCGCCGGCCCGCCCGCTGATCGGCTGCTGCAGGGCCGGGTTTTGCCACAGCCGGCGCGCCTGGTACAGCGCCAGCCCGCCGGGCCAGCCCAGGAAAGCGATCACCAGCAGCGCCGCCAGCCCCAGCCGCACCAGGTTGAACGGGTCCTGCGCTTCCGGGCTGAAGAACGACTGCCCGGTGAGCACGATCAGCGCGCCCAGCGCCGCCAGCACCAGCAGGCCCGTCCAGCGGCCGCGCCGGGCCGGTTGGTTGGCCAGCCGCACCGCCCGGTAAAAAGTCTTCCAGTCGTGCTGTCCTTTGAAGGGGATCTCCATACGCTGTCCGTCCGCCTGGGTCCAGTCTCAGATCGAATGGCTGGAGCGCGCTGCGCCGCTCATCGCGCCGCGCCCCGGCGCTTTGCATGATATCACGATTTTCCGCCCAGCCCAGGGTAAGGTATAATTCCCCTCATGTTAGAAATATCCCTGCTTGAACCCGTGGATTACCTGGTGATCGGCCACTTAACGGTAGATCAAACCGACCGAGGGCCGCGCCTGGGCGGCACAGCCGCCTATTCGGCGCGCATGGCCCAGGCGTTGGGGCTGCGTGTTGGCGTGGTCACCTCGTGGGGCGCCGAACTGTCGCTGGCTGACCTGAACGGCATCCCGGTGGCTTCCTTCCCCAGCGAGCGCAGCACGATCTTCGAGAACATCTACACCCAGCAAGGGCGCATCCAGTACGTCCAGAACGTCGCCTCCAAGCTGGATTATTACCTGGTGCCCGAGCCGTGGCGCTCGGCCTCCATCGTCCACCTCGGCCCGGTAGCTCAAGAAGTGGAACCGGGCCTGGTGCGGAATTTCCCCTCCAGCCTGATCGGGCTGACCCCGCAGGGCTGGCTGCGCGCCTGGCACGGCGATGGGCGCGTGTACGCTTCCGAATGGCCGGAAGCCGATTTCGTGCTGCAGCGCGCCGGCGCAGCCGTGCTAAGCATCGAGGATGTGGCCGGCGACGAAGACCGCATCGATGAAATGGCCGCCTCCTGCCCGGTGCTGGCGGTGACTGAAGCCCACCAGGGCGCACGGTTGTACTGGAATGGCGACGTGCGCCGCTTCCGCCCGCCGGTCGTCGACGAAGTGGACGCCACCGGCGCCGGTGATGTCTTCGCAGCGGCGTTCTTCGCCCGCCTGTATACCACGCGCGACCCCTGGGAGGCGGCGCGTTTCGCCACCCAGCTCAGCGCCATCTCGGTCACCCGCCCGGGGTTCAGCGGCATCCCCTCCCCGGAAGAGATCGAAGCCAGCCTGGTCGAGGTCCTTTAACCGCCGCGGCCCGGCGGATCCCCCGCCGGGCCCCG
>JBJSYW010000177.1:0-3417 GCA_046089985.1 Chloroflexota bacterium | reverse complement strand
CGCCTGGGAGGTGTACAAAACGGCTGGCCAGCGCCGCTGTGGTTATTACACGCTGCCGATTCTGTACTGTGACCGGCTTGCGGCGCGCGCCGATGTGCGCCTGGAGCGGGCGACGATGACGCTGGTGGTGGTGGGTTTCTGGCTGGAAGACGACGCGCCGGCCAATGACCCGGGCTTCAGCCGCGCCATCCAGGCCGGGCTGGAGCGCTTCGCCGGTTTCGTGGAAGCGGCGGATGTCGACGCGAGCGCGGTGCGGGCGCTGCTGCCCGGGGTGGCGTTGTAGCTGCGGCCTGCCGATGCGGGGCGGCGGATGACGCGCCCCGCCGGCTGCGCAGCCGGCGGCGCTCAGCGGACCAGGATAGCCTTGCTGTAGGCCAGGCGGAAACCCAGGCGGCCCAGGTTGCGCTGCGAGTCCGAGCCGGGGCGGGTGAGCACCATCGCCAGGTCGACGCCCTGCGCATAGGCATCATCCAGGCGGCGGTGGATCAAGGCGGTCTGCACCCCACGGCGGCGGTATTGGGGGCGCGTGCTGGCGCCGCCCAGCTCCACCGTGCCTTCGTGGAGATACATCGCCCCGCCGCCGGCCGGCTGCCCGTCGATCAGGGCCAGGTAGGGCAGCGCGTTGGCGGCATGGAAGTTGGGCGCCACCATCTCGATCTCCTCGACCGTGGCTGCGCCGCTTGGATCAAACCCGGCGGCAGTGGTGTGAATCCAAGTCTGGGCATCGCCTGGGTCCGCCGGGCGCACCTGGATCTGCGCCGGCCCCGGCTCGGTGGGGGCGGGCAGCCGGCAGGCCAACACATTGTGGAACTTGACCAGCCCATAGCTGCGGCGCTGCAGCAGCGCCAGCAGCGAGCGGTCGGTCAGCGGGCACACGTCGAAGCTGGGCTGCGCGCCGCAGTCGTCGAAGAACGCCTCCACCTGTACCACCAGGTCATCCTCCACCTCGCCGTTCAGCCCCAAGCCGATGGCCCGGTTAAGCGGCGACTCCGGCCCGGCGTAGACCGCTGCCCCGCCGCCGATGTGCAGCACCTGCGCCCGGCTGTCGGGCTGCAAGCGCGCCTGGGCCAGGGCGTAGTGATAACTGCGCATGGCGTGGCACAATTCCAGGCGTCGGGCGTGTTCCAGGTCGATGAAGTCCATCCCTGTCTCCTCTGTATGCGGTATCGGATCGCGTATACCCGGGGCGGCGGTTATGCGGGCGGCTCGGCGGGCGCTTTCCCCAGGGTGAAGTAAAAGGTTGCGCCCCCATCCACCTGGCCCTCGGCCCATACCTGCCCGTGATGGCGGCGCACCACGCGCTGTACGGTCGCCAGCCCCACCCCGGTGCCTTCAAACTCGCTGGGGTTATGCAGGCGCTGGAAGGCCTGGAACAGCCGCCCGGCGTAGCGCATATCGAAGCCGGCGCCGTTATCGCGCACGAAGTACACCGTGCATTGGAGCCCGTCCGGCCCAGGCTGATCCTGGCAGCCGATCTCGATGCGCGGCTCGGAAGAGCGGCGGGTGAACTTCCAGGCGTTGTCCAGCAGGTTGCCCAGCGCAATTCGCAGCAGGTTCGGGTCGCCGGCTGCCTGCAGCCCGGGTTGGATCGCCAGGCGCACCGTGCGCTCAGGCTCCTGGGCCTGGCGCACTCGCTTCCATTCGGCCGCCAACTCGCTCAGGTCCACCGCCACGGTCTGCATCTCGGCCCGGGTGACGCGCGAGAGCTGCAGCAGGTCGTCGATCAGCTGATTCATTTTCAGCGTGGCCTGGCGGATGTTGTCCAGGCAGGCCTGGGCATCTTCGTCCAGCCCTGAGAGGTGGTCTTGCATCAGGATGCTGCTGTAGCCGTCGATGGCGCGCAGCGGGGCGCGCAGATCGTGCGAGACAGAGTAGGCGAACGACTCCATCTCCCGGTTGGCCGTCTCCAGAGCGCTGGTGCGCTCCTGCACGCGCCGTTCCAACTCCTGGTTGGCCTGCTGAGCAGCCTGCTCGACGCGTTTGCGGTCGGTCACGTCCTGCAAAATGCCAATGCAGCCGTAAGACAGCCCATCCGGGCCGATCAGCTCCACCCCGCTGTCGGCGATCCAGCGCTGTTCGCCGCTGCGGGTGCGCATCAGGTAGTCGCAGCGCCAGTTGGGCAGCTGCCCGGCGCGGGCCAGTTCGTAAGCCTGCGGTTCGCTGAGGTGAGCGGCGCTGCCGAGCATATTCGCCTGGTCTACGTGGGTTTTCCACAGCTGCGGAGTAACCTCGGCGGCGGTGTACCCGAGCAGGTGGGTGATGCCCTCGCCCATGAAGACGAAGCGGTTGGGCGAATATTCCTGCAGGTAGGGCACGGCGTCGGCGCTGCTAATCGCCCGGCGGTAGATATCCTCGCGCTGGCGCATGGCCTCGTCGGCGCGCTGGCGCTGGATGGCGGCGCTGAAGATCGAGGCGGCGATGCGGATAGCGTCCACCTCGGCCGCGCTCCAGCGGCGTTCGGCGGTGTAATCGTCGAAGCCGATCATGCCCCACCATTCCATATCCGCCTCCGGCGCAGGCCGGCGAAACTCGGCCCGCAGGTAGATGGGCATCTCGAGGATCGACTGTGCGCCCAGCGGGGCCAGGAAGCGTTCTTCGCCCGGCAGGAAAGTCGAGCGGCTGCCATAAAACGGCTCGCCATCCAGCATCGCCTGGCGCCAGCGCTCCAGCCCCGGCCCTTCCAGCGGCACGTTCAAGAACTCAGCCATCGCCAGCGTGGGCTGGTCGCCCGGGCGGGTCCACTGGTACAGCTGCGACGTGACCGTGCGGCCGTCCGGCCCGGGGTGGTTCTGGAAGATGTAGGCGTGGCTGGAGTTGGTGATCTGGCCCAACTCGGCCAGCACGGTTTGGATGTAGCCCTGCCAATCTTGCGAGCGCAAGAACTGCCCGGCGGCGAAGGCCACTGCCTCCAGGATCACATCGCGCTGCTGCAGCGCATCTTCCATGCGCCGGCGCTCGGCCAGTTCCTCAGACAGCTCCCGGTACAGGCGGGCATTCTGGATGGCGATCCCGGCCTGGCTGGCGACGGTCTGCAGCGTTTCCAGGTCGCGCGGGGTGAAGCGGCGCTCGGGGGCGGTGCAAGCCACCGCCAGCGCCCCCAGGCACTGTTCGCCGGTCAGCAGCGGCACGCCCAGGTAGGCGCGCAGCGCGGCCCGCTCCAGCGTTCCCATCCGCCGGGGGTGCTGGTGATAATCATCCAGCAGCAGCGGGCGGCGGGTCAGGATCACTTCCCAGGCCAGCCCCTGGCCCTTGGGCGGCTGGTGGTTGTCCGGGGCGGGGGCCATGTTGTGGCTGTGAGCCTGCTCAATGCGCTCCCCATCCCGGCTGGTCAGGCTGAGCAGGCCGGCCTCGGCCCCTGACAGCTCGACCGCCAGGCGGACGACCGTCTCGAGCACGGCGTCCACATCCAGCGCGCCG
>JBJSYW010000176.1:0-3740 GCA_046089985.1 Chloroflexota bacterium | reverse complement strand
TCACCCGCTGCGCCGCCCGCCTCCGGGCAGGCGCTTTGGGCTGCAACGGCCCTCGGCCTGGCGCTGCTCATCCTGGTCCTGCTGGCGGCGGTGGCGCGCTGGCGCCCCACCGCCGGACCCGGCCGAGCGCCGGTCGCCGGCACGCCAGACACCCGCGCGGCTGCACCCACCTCGGTCTTGACCGCCGCACAGCCAACCACCGCCGACGTGCGGCCGTCTGCTCTGCCCTCCATCACCCCCACCCCCGCCGCCACCCGCTACCTGGAACCGTATACCGTCCAGGTCGGCGATACCTGCTCCGAGATCGCCGAGCGCTTCGCCATCACCGTGAGCCTGATCGTCGAGATCAACCGCCTACCCGACGGCTGCGGGGTGATCTACGCCGGGCAGACCCTGCTGATCCCCCGCACCCTGGTCGACGGCGTCCCGCAGGACCTGCCCAGCGCCACCCCGCGCCAGCCGCAGACCACCCGCCTGGCCGAAACCGACGGCATGCTGCAGGTCTACATCCCCGCCGGCGAATTTCAGATGGGCTCAGACCCGGCGGACCGGCAGGCCGGCGATGAAGAAAAACCCGCCCATGCCGTCTACCTGCGCGCCTACTGGATCGACCGCACCGAAGTGACCAACGCCATGTACGCCCGCTGCGAGGCCGCCGGAGACTGCCAACCGCCGGCCCAGCGCGCTTCGAAGACCCGCCCGGACTATTACGGCGCCGCCGGCTTCGAAAATTACCCGGTGATCTACGTCGCCTGGGAAGACGCTCGCGCCTACTGCGCCTGGGCCGACCGCCGTCTGCCCAGCGAAGCCGAGTGGGAAAAGGCCGCCCGCGGCGAAGACGCCCGCCCCTATCCCTGGGGCGACCGGCTGCCCAGCGCCGCCCTGGCCAACTTCAACAGCCAGGTGGGCGACACGCTGCCGGCCGGCTCCTACCCCGCCGGCGCCAGCCCGTACGGCGTGCTTGATCTGGCCGGCAACGTGGCCGAGTGGGTGGCCGATTGGTACACCGAGAGCTACTACAGCCTGGCCCCCTACACCAACCCGCCCGGCCCCCGCCAGGGCGAGTTCCGCGTGCTGCGCGGCGGCTCCTGGTTCAGCCAGGCCCGCGCCATGCGCGCCGCTTTCCGCCTGTGGAACTATCCTGCCCTGCAGGCCGACACAGTCGGCTTCCGCTGCGCCCAGTAGATGGGTTTTCCGGGCAGTCGCCCAATTCGATCTGCAATGGAGTAAAATTTAGGTATTGGTGCAGCTCAGCTTCCGCATGGTTGGAGGAAAATGAGATGAACACAACGACCTGCCAGAACTGTGGAGCGCAGAACAGTATCCAGGCGCGGTTCTGTTCTTCCTGTGGGAAGACTCTTCCGGCGGCGCCTGCCGGGCCGCCGCCCGTGCAGCCCGCCGGAGCCGGCCTCCCGCCCGGAGCCGCCGCCCCTGCTGCCGCCCCTGCGGCAGCCCCCGCTGTGCCCATCTCCGCTGCTGCGCACATCTGCCCGCGCTGCGCTGCACCGCTGCGCACCACCGCCCGCTTTTGCGCCAGCTGCGGTTACGATGTCTTGATGGCCGGCAGCGCTCCCGCCGCGCCGCCCCCCGCGCAGAATGCGGGGCAGAATGCGGGGCAGCATGCCCCGCCGGTCATCCCCGGCGCTGTCCCCCCCGCCCCACCCGCTTACACCCCACCGCCGCCCGCCGCTCCCCCGCCCTACCGCCCTCCCGACCCGGGCGGGGTGCATACCACTCTGCTGCCCGACCAGCCCGAAGCCCACCTGGTGGTGCACTGGATGGGCGGCAGCTCGCAGCGCTACCCGCTCAACCGCCCGCAGTTCTCCATCGGCCGCGCCCCGGATAACGATGTGGTGATCAACCACCCGGCGGTTTCCGGCCATCACCTGCGCCTGGAGGTTCTGCCAGACCGCTGCGCCCTGACCGACCTGAACAGCACCAACGGCACCCAGGTCAACGGCCAGCGTATTCCCCCCGGCCAGCCGCTGCCCATCCAACCAACCGATGTAGTCCGCATCGGCGACCTGACCGGCAACTGGATCAGCCTGGGCATCGAAACCGCCGCCTCCGAAGCGCTGCGCACCCTCTCGCTCGGCAAGCTGGATCTGGCCCAGCTAAACCAGATCGAAATCGGCCGCGATCCGGCCTGCTACCTGCCGCTCAATCACCCCACGGTCTCCTTCCGGCACGCTCAGATCTACCGCCAGAACGCCGCGCTGCTGATCCGCGATCTGAACAGCACCAACGGCACCTACGTCAACGGCAAGCGCATCAGCCAGTCGCCGCTGCACAGCGGCGATGAGATCCAGATCGGCCCGTTCAAGCTGGTCTACGACGCTCAGGCGATGGTGCTGGCCCAGTCGATGAACATGGGCCACCGCATCGACGCCATTCGCCTGGGGCGCGAAGTGGCCAACAAGCGCATGATCCTGAACGAGGTCTCGCTGACCATCAACCCGGGCGAGTTCGTGGCCTTCGTGGGCGGCAGCGGAGCGGGCAAGTCGACGCTGATGAAAGCCATGAACGGCTACGACCAGGCCAATCACGGCACGCTGCTGCTGGACGGGGACCAGCTCTACGCCAAGCTGGACCTGTACCGCACCCAGATGGGCTACGTGCCGCAAGACGACATCATCCACAGCATCCTGCCGGTCAAGGTGGCCCTGTACTATGCCGCCAAGCTGCGCCTGCCCGATGCCCGCCCGCAAGAGCTGCGCGCCCGCATCACCGACGCGCTGCGGGCGGTCGAACTGAGCGAGCACGCCGACAAGCCGGTGCGCATCCTGAGCGGCGGCCAGCGCAAGCGCGTCAGCATCGCGGTCGAGCTGCTGGCCCGCCCAACCCTGTTCTTCCTCGACGAGCCCACCTCCGGCCTGGACCCCGGGCTGGAGAAGAAGATGATGTACGACCTGAACCGCCTGGCCGACGAAGGCCGCACGGTGGTGCTGGTCACGCACGCTACCGCCAACATCGAGCAGTGCGACCAGGTGGCCTTCCTATCACAGGGTCGCCTGGCGTATTACGGCCCGCCCAACGAAGCGCTGCAGTTCTTTGGGGTGCGCGACTTCTCAGACATCTACCTGAAGCTGTCGCAGGAGGTTGACCCGGCGCGCGGCAAGCCGCCGCCGCCCGAGCTGCAGGCCTATTACCAGCCGCGCCCCGGCGGGCCGCCGCCTCGCCTGCAGGCCGGCGTGCTGTGGGCCGAGCATTACAACCGCTCGCAGCAGTTCAAGCAGTTCGTTGCCGACCGGCAGCGCGGGCTGAAGGGCGGCGGCGCTATCGCCAACCACGCTGCTCCGCCGCCGCGGCGGTCAAAAGACTCGTTCATCCGCCAGACCTTCATCCTGGCCCGCCGCCAGTTCGACCTGATCCGCTTCGACTGGCGCACGCTGGCGATCCTGATCCTGATGGTGCCGCTGATCGCCATGCTCTTCGCCGGCGTCAGCGAGCAGTACGACTTCACCGGACGGCCTGGCACCAAATCGATGATCCAGTTCGACCTGGAGAACCAGGTGGCGGCCAAGATCAAAGATTGGGAGAAGCTGCCCACCAAAGACCGTCCCAAGCTGGACGATTACACCGAGGTCAACTACATCCCGGTCGAGAACTCGCAGACGCTGGTCACCATGCTGGCCCTGGCGCTGACCCAGGCCGGCACCTTCGTGGCGGCCTACGAGATCGTCAAGGAGCGCGCCATCTACCGCCGCGAGCGGGCGGTCAACCTGAGCGCTATCGCCGAT
>JBJSYW010000175.1:0-7430 GCA_046089985.1 Chloroflexota bacterium | reverse complement strand
GTGGTCGGTTTCGACCTGCTGCCCACCACCCTGCAGCTGATCAAAGAAGGCATCATCTATGCCACCATCGACCAGGACCCCCAGAAGCAGGGCTACGAGGCGGTCAACCTGGTGCTGAAGGCGCTGAAGGGTGAGCCGGTTGAAGGTGTGGATACCGGCGCGCTGATCGTCGACTCCAGCAATATCGACCAGTTCCTGAAGGGCGAACCGGCTGCCACCGAGGCCCCGGCCGCCGCCGGCGACGTTTTCCCGCTGGCCCAGTCGATCGCTGACCGGATGAAAGCTGGTGAGAAGCCAGTCATCCGCGTGTCTTACCACGACGTTTCGAACGAGTTCGCCCCGCAGATCAAGGCCGGCGTTGAGAAAGCGGCCCAGGACCTGGGTGTGGACGCGGTGATGGTCGGCCCGGTGGGCGCTAAGGCCGAGGACCAGATCGCCGAGCTGGAAAGCCTGATGGAGAAGGGCGTGGACGGCATCGCCATCTCTTCGGTGAGCACCGACGCGCTGGCTCCGCTGATCGACAAGGCCCTGGCTGCCGGCATCCCGGTGGTGACCTACAATACCGACAACCCGGGCAGCAAGCGCCTGGCTTTCGTTGGCCAGGACCTGGTCAACTCCGGCCGCATCGCCGGCGACCTGATGGCCAAGGCGCTGGGCGAGAAGGGCAAGGTGATCATCACCACCCTGGACGCTTCGGCGCAGTGGTCGCTGGACCGTGAGTCGGGCGCACGCGAAGCGCTGGCCAAGTACCCGGGCATCGAGGTGGTGACCACGGTCAACACCGGCACTGAACCGCAGGGCATCTACTCGTCGATCGAGAACGCCATGCTGGCCAACTCGGACGTGACCGGCATCCTCAGCCTGGAGTGCTGCTCGGTCTCGCCGGCCGGCGAGTATGTCAAGCGCAACAACCTGAAGGACCAGGTCAAAGTGGTCGGTTTCGACCTGCTGCCCACCACCCTGCAGCTGATCAAAGAAGGCATCATCTATGCCACCATCGACCAGGACCCCTTCACGCAGGGGTACGCAGCTGTCCAGCTGCTGTATAACATCCTGATGGGCCAACCGGCTGCCAGCGTCGATACCGGCGCCAAGATCATTGATCTGTCGAACGTTGACGAATATCTGAAGTAAGCAGAGTTAACCCACTATGACCGAACCGACTGCAGCGATCATCCAACTGGAAAATATCACCAAGCGCTTCCCGGGCGTCACCGCTCTGGAAGGGGTTAGCCTGCCGGTGTACCCGGGCGAAATTCACGCCATCATCGGAGAAAACGGCGCAGGCAAATCTACACTGATGAATATCCTGGCGGGTGAGCTGCAGCCGGACGAAGGCCAGATCCTGTATAACGGAGCGCCCACGTTGATCCCTAACCCCACCGTCTCGCGCCGGTTGGGGATCAGCGTGGTGTTCCAGGAGCTGGCGTTGTGCCCGAACTTGAGCATCGCAGAAAACATCTCCCTGTGGCGGGCCAGTGAGCAGCTGCCGTTGGCGCTGGTGGACCGGCGGTTGTTCTATACCACTGCACAAATCACATTGGCCAGCCTGGGCCTGGAAGGCATCGACCTGCGCATGCCGGTGGAGCGGCTGAGTGTGGCCAAGCAGCAGATGGTGGAGATCGCCAAGGCGATCTCGACCGATGCCCGGGTGCTGATCCTTGACGAGCCGAACTCGGCCCTGACCCAGGAAGAATCGGACCATCTTTTCACCGTTGTGCGGCAGCTGCGCGATGCCGGGGTGGCGGTGCTGTATATCTCGCATCACCTGCAGGAAGTGCTCAGCCTGGCCGACCGGATCACCGTGCTGCGCGATGGCAAGGTGGTGGAAACGCTGGCTGCGGCCGACGCTACGGTGGCAGGGCTGATCGCACGTATGGTGGGGCGCAGCATTGCCGCTTCGGACCGCAGCTACCGGGCCGGTGCGTCTTTGGACGCAGCGGGTGGCGCGCCGGCATTGGAAGTGAAAGCCCTTTGCAGCCCGCACTCCTTCCAGGAAGTCACTTTCCAGGTGCGCGCGGGCGAGGTCGTGGGCATAGCCGGCCTGCCCGACTCGTTTAAGGATGAACTGGCAGCCGCCCTGGTGGGCCTGGAGAAGGTCTCCGCGGGCGAAATTTGCCTGAAAGGCGCGCCGGCGAAGATCGACAGCCCCACCGCAGCGATCCGCCAGGGGATGTACCTGATCCCTGCCGACCGGCGGGCTGCCGGCGCACTGCTGCAGATGAACGTGCAGGAGAACCTGGTTGCTTCCAGCCTGCCGCAAGTCAGCCGCCTGGGTTTCCTGCGCGGCGGGCGGGCGCGTGAGCTGGCGCGCAGCTACTACAACCGCCTTGATATCCGCGCCACCGGGTTAAACCAGGTGATGGCCAACCTGTCGGGCGGCAATCAGCAAAAAGTGATCCTGGGGCGCGGCCTGGCTACCGGGCCGGCGGTGCTGGTGCTGCACGAACCGACGCGCGGCATCGACGTGGGCGCCAAAGCCGAGATTTACAAGATCCTGGACAGCCTGGCCCAGCAAGGCACGGCGATCCTGATTATCTCATCCGAGCTTCCCGAACTGATCTCGCAGTGTGACCGGATCCTGGTGATGTACGCCGGGCGCATCAGCGGTGTTTTCACCCACGCCGAGGCGGGCGAGGAAGCGATCCTGGCGTGCGCCATGGGGCACGCCGAGCATCTGAATTGACGAGGAACCGCCAATGCAAAAACCGATCATCACTGTTGTGGGCAGCTTTGCCGTTGGAATGACACTGCGCACCGCGCGCATGCCGATCTTTGGCGAAACGCTGATCGGCTCGGATTTCGATATGGGGCCGGGCGGCAAAGGGTCGAACCAGGCTGTTGGAACGGCCAGGCTGGGCGCTGAGGCCCATTTTGTGGGCATCATCGGCGACGACAAACTGGGTGAGATTGCCACCGAGCTGTACCTGCAAGAAGGCGTTAACACCCGCTATTTGAAGAAGACCACTGAAATGGCCACCGGGGTGGGCTTTATCATCCTGGACCTGGTGGGGCACAACGGGATTATCCTGGATATGTCGGCCAATAAGCTGGTAGATGCCGCATTTGTGGGCGCGGCCGAAGCGCAGATTGCAGCCAGCCAGGCTGTCATGGCAGTGCTGGAAGTGCCGGTGGATGCCGCGGCCGAAGCGATGCGCCTGGGGCGCAAACATGGGGTGATGACGGTGCTCAACCCGGCCCCGGCCGCGCCGCTGAGCGACGACATCATCGCAAATGTCGACGTGCTCACCCCCAACGAAACCGAGCTGCGCATCCTGATGGGGCTGGCTCCCGACGACCCCACCCCGACGCGTGAGCTGGCGAAGCAGCTGCAGCAGCGCGGCGCCAAGACGATCATCGTCACGATGGGCGAGCACGGCTCGCTGATCCTGACCCCGGATATGGAAAGCATGGTCCCTGCCGTGCTGGTGGACGTAGTGGATACCACCGGCGCAGGCGACGCTTATAACTCGGGCCTGGCGGTGGCGCTGGCGGAAGGCAAGGATATTGTCACCGCGGCGCAGTATGCTGCCTGCGCCGGCGCGCTGGCCTGCACCCGCCTGGGCGTCATCCCTGGCCTGCCGCAGCGCCAGGCTGTCGAAGATCTCTATCAAAAACACTTTGGGTAGTTAGGAGTAATCATTATGAAACGCTCGCTGATCTTGAACGCCGAACTCAGTCATGCCATTGCCTCGATGGGGCATACCGACTTGATGATCGTATGCGATGCCGGATTCCCGATCCCGAACGACGCCTGGCGGGTTGACCTGGCATTGATCCAGGATATCCCCGATCTGCAGACCGTGCTCTCCGCCATCGCCGAGGAGATGGTGGTGGAAAAAGTGGGCTTTGCGACCGAGATGCCGCTCCACAACCCGCCCCTGGAAGCCAAAGTGCATAAAATCTTCCCGGACGCCGAGTACGAGACCTATCCGCACAGCGAAGTGCTGACGGCGATTGCCGCCAAGGCCAAAGTGATCGTGCGCACCGGCGCGTTTGATCCCTGGGGCAACATTATGCTGTATTCGGGTGTGGATGCGCCCAAGTGGTTCGCCAAGCCGGGCACAATTCCATCGACCTACTATGAAGAACGGCTGAAGAAGTAGTTTCACAGAGACCGTATGAAACCAGAGACCTTGGATAGCCGGTGGGCTGAGCTGACGCCCCGCCGTAGAGTTCAGCTTGCCTTGCAGCACCAGGCGGCGGATCGGGTGCCGGTGGATTTTCTGGCGACCCCCGAAGTGTGGGAGAAGCTGGTGAACCACTACCAGGCCGATTCGACGCAGGTCGATGGCGGCGGGTTCTTTGCCCCTGAGCGTGAAGCTGTTTTGCAGCGGTTGGGCGTAGACTGCCGGGTCATCTCCTACGATATGTTCTGCGCACCGCCTGCCGGTGTGCTCAAACCGGGCGCCGGCGTGGATTGGTGGAGCTCGCTGGCGCGCTCGACCCCTAACCGCATGTGGCGGCAAACGCTGCCCGATGGATCGAGCCTGGATATCTTTGGACGCCACACCCGCACCCAGGCCAACGAAACCGGTCAGTATGAGGAGTTCGCCTCCTGGCCGCTGCGCTCGGCCGGGTCGGTGGAAGATCTGAAAGCCTTCGCCTGGCCAACGCCGGACTGGTGGGATTTCTCAACCCTGCCCGACGCCGTTCGTAAAATCGATCCGCGCGGTGAGCTGTCGCTGCGCTACCGGGTTGGCACGGTGTTCGAAGCAGCCTGGCAGCTGCGTGGCATGGAAGAGTTCCTGACCGATATGGCGATGAACCCGGATATCCCGCTGTATATCATGGAGCGGCTGGCTGAAACGCTGGTGGAAAACACGCGCACCGTGCTGGCGCAGGCCGGTGATGCGATCGACGTGGTGTATTTCTATGACGATGTGGGCGCGCAGAACGGGCTGCTGATCTCGAAGAAAATGTGGCAGCGCTTTATCAAACCGCTGCACCAGCGCATCATCGACGTGGCGAAGTCGGCCGGCAAGAAGGTCATGTACCATTGTGATGGAGCGATCCTCTCGCTGGTGCCCGAACTGATCGACATGGGCATCGACATCCTGGACCCGATCCAGCCCACCGCCAAAGATATGCAGCCCGAGCGGTTAAAGGCCGAGTTCGGCGACCGGCTGTGCTTCCACGGCGGGGTGGATATCGTCGGCACGCTGCCGCGCGGTACGCCCGATGAAGTGCGTGCGGAAGTGCGCGCCCGGGCGCAGGCGCTTGGGTCGAGCGGGGGGTATATCCTCTCCAGCTCGCACCATATCCAGTCGGACACGCCGCTGGAGAACGTGCTGGCGATGTACGAGTTGGACCTGCGCGCGATCTGATGGCGAAGATCGCCCGTTCCCTGGTTGTTGTCTGCGGAGTACTCTGTCTCCTCCTCCTGGCTGCCTGCACTGCCCAACCCCGGGTGGTGCGGGCAGTCCTTTTCTACTCGCCGAGCTGCCCGCACTGCATGGACACCATCCACGCGGCCATCGAGCCGGCGCAGCAGCAGTTCGGCAAATCACTGGATCTGAAGTGGGTCGACGTCACGTCAAGGAGAGGCCGCGAACTGTACCAGGCCTGCCTGGATGCGTACCAGGTCCCCGATGACCGTATCACGGTGCCGATCGTGGCGATCGGGACGCGCGTGCTGATCGGCGACGAAATTCTGGCTGATTTTAGCGGCGCCGTCCAGGCCGGTCTGAAAACCGGCCTGGATTGGCCAAATCTGCCCGGCCTGGAGCCGCAGCCCCAGGCGCAGCCGTAGATTACCCGAGCGGCGCCTGCGCGTCCACCACCGGCCCAACCGGCGCCGCCGGCTTTCGCAGGAACGGCAGCTCCAGCCCGAAGCCCAGCAGCAGGCCGAGCAGAACCCCGCGGTAGATCGATTCGACCAGCAGCCAGGCGCTGTAGAGCGGCAGGGAGCGCAGCGGGCTGACCAGCCCGGTATAAAACCAGGAGTTCAGGGTGTTGATGATCACGCCGCCGATTAGCCCGATGACAACCAGGCGCAGCAGCGGGCTGCGGCTCTGGAATGGCGCTTCCTGGCTGAATAGGAAACCGATCACCAACCCGGCGGCGGTGGTATAGACGGTCCAAAAGATCATGTTCCCGTACAGCGGCTCGATCTCGACCAGGTTGAGCAGGTAGGCCGCGCCGAAAGTGATCGCCCAGTGCACAGCCATGCCGGCGACCCACCACCACGCCGGCCGGTTGGAGGCCAGCTTCCAACCCAAGATCAGCCCGCCCGCGGCAGTCACCAGCAGATCGATCGTCCTCCAGACCAGGTTGCCGACTTCGATATCCAGGATATTCAGCAAGATGCTGATCAGGGTTGGAGTGGCTTCGATCACAATAAACGCCAGGATGATGGTCCAGATTCTGGACAGCGACGACTGATCCAGCCGGCGAGCGGCGAAGAAAGCCAGCCAGGCGCTGCTGTTGGCGCCCACCAGCGCCAGCGCATAGGCGATCAAAAAGCCGCCGCCGCCCGCCAGGCCCAGCCCCAGCGACATCCCAAGGAACTCTCCGCTGAACCACAGCAGCAGCAGCAGCGCCTGGCTGCGCCCCTTCACGCTGCCTCGCGATTCTGCCAGCGCCCCGATGCGTTTTGATAGATTGATCAGGATCAGGATTTCGAGCATTTCCGCCTCCAGGTGAAAAACCAGGTCCGGATGCACGCCACTCGAGCGCGCATCTCCCATATCAACCGACCCAATCGTCGGAAGTTCAGTGCCAGATTGGTGAGGCTACGGATAAGGGCTGCATGACCAGACAAGCGGTAGGAGACAATCGTACCACAATAAACCGGATTCCATAATCACCTGCCTGGCCGGGTGTTCGCTGGTAGAATTGTCAATACAAATCGTTGTGGTGAAGGGATGTTCCAAGCCCTGCGTTCAGCGCATAGCGCCAGGCAAATTCGAGGCGTCTACGATATGCCAAATCTCCACCAGCCCGGAAAAAACCAATCGGTCCTCTTAGATATCCTGCACGAACTGACGCGCGAACTGGATGCCGATGCTATCCTGCAAAAAGCTGTCCAATCCCTTGCCCGCCTGGGGTACTGGCCCAATATCGGCATCTCAGTGCTAACGCCGGACGGCCGGTTCTGGCAGACGCGCGCCTCCGCCCAGTATAGCCCCGGGCAGGTCAGCGCCCTGTACCCGCTCGACAGCGGCGTGATCGGGCGCGCCTATCGCACGGGCCAGCTCCAGCACATCCCCGATATCCGCCTGGACCCGGACTTTATCACCGGCGAGAGCATCCACCCGGCCGGCAGTGAGCTGGCGGTACCGATCCGATTCGAAGGCCAGGCGTTGGGCGTCTTAAATCTGGAAAGCCCGCTGAAAGATGTTTTCACCCAGCCGGATATCGAGTTTGCGGTCTCTATTGCAGACGCGATCGCCATTGCGTTGAAGAACGCCCAGCGCTTTACGGCGCTG
>JBJSYW010000174.1:0-2947 GCA_046089985.1 Chloroflexota bacterium | reverse complement strand
CGCCTGGGATGCGGCCCTGGCCTACTGCCATTGGGTCGGGAAAAGCCTGCCCAGCGAAGCCCACCACCGGGTATTCGCCAAAGGCCGCTTTCTGGCTGTCGAACCCGGGCAGCAGCTGCTCCAGCCCGCCGGTGACCGGCGCCGGGCAGGCCCCGGCTGCCACGCAGCGGTTGTACTGGCGGAAGGTGACCTCGTGGATGTCCAGGCGGAAGGCGTCCAGGCTGACGGTGTGCTGGGGCATGGCGTCTTCGTAATCGACCATGCTGCACGAACCGAACTGGCTGCACAACTCGACGTTCCACATCGCCACCGGGTTGGTCATGCCCATCTTGAAAGCCCCTGCCGGCAGCTGCACCATCGGTACGTCATCCGAGCCGCGCAGCACGGGGGTGGCCGGGGCCGGGGTGGGTGGTTCCGGCGAGGCTTCCTGCGCCGCCGGGGAAGCGCCGGGCAGGGCGGAAGCGGCGGTGGGGCTGGGCGGCAGGGTTGGCCCGAGCGCGCCGCCCGGGCGCGGGGTGGGCAGGGCCGGGCTGCTCAGCGGGGCCGGCGAGCCGGGCGAGCCGGGCGCAGCGGGCGGGCGGCTGTCGGGCTGAAGCAGCCAGAAGATGGTTCCCAGGCCGATCAGGCCCAGCAAGCCGATTACCCCCAGCACCAGCAGACCCGGGCCGGCTGCGCCGCGCGGGCGGGTGAACGGGCCGCCGGACGGCGGCTGGGAGGCAGGGGCGGGGCGGGCGGGCTGCACAGGGCGCGGCGGCGCGCCGGCGGCGCGGGCTGCGCCGCGCGGGTGGCTGCCCGGGGCAGGTTCCGGGCGCGTTACCGGCTGCACCAGGCCGGCCGCGGGCGGCGCGCTGGCCGGGTGGGTCAGCGCCTGGCGGAAGGCTTCCATCGAAGGGAAGCGCTGCAGGCGGGATGGCTGCATGGCGGCGCTGATGGCTGCCGCCACGTGCGGCGAGACCGACGGGTTGAGCGCCTGCACTGCCGCCGGCGGCGGTTGGCTGCCCGACATCACATCCACACTGTCGGGCGGGATGCGGGCAGTCAGCAGCGTGTAGAGCGTCGCGCCCAGCGAATACAGGTCGGAGCGTGGGTCGGTGTTAGATTGGCCGTACTGTTCGGGCGGCGAATAGCCCGGCGAAACGGCGCGCGCCCCGATGGTGGTGGCGGCTTGCGGGGTATAGGCCTTGGCGATGCCGAAATCGACCAGGAACGGGTGCCCGTTGGGGGCCAGGATGATGTTCTGCGGCTTGACGTCGCGGTGGATGATTGGCGGCTGCTGGCTGTGCAGGTAGCTGAGCGCGTCGAGCACCGGCAGCACCCAGCCCAGGGCGGTGGCCTGGTCAAACGGGCGGCCGTGGCGCTCGAGCAGGTGATGCAGGTTCTCGCCCGCCACGTAGTCCATCACCAGGTACTGGCCGCGCCCGGGGACCAGGAAATGGTCGGTGACGCGCGGCAGGTTAGGGTGGCGCAGGTCGGCCAGCAGGCGCGCCTCGCGTTCGAACTGGCGCTGCGCCTCGGGCGTGGTGAGCTGGTTCTCTTTGATCGCGCAGGCGCGCTGCAGGTGCTCGTCCCAGGCCTGGTATACCGTGGCAAACCCGCCCTGGCCCAACAACCGGATCACCCGGTAGCGCTGCTCCAGCACCGCCCCTTCCGGCAGCGGGCTGCCGGGCGGCGGCAGTTCGCCGGGCCCGGGCGGCTGCGGCTGGATCAACGGCCCCGGCTGGCGGTCGTCGGGTTCGGCAGGGGCGGGAGGCTTGGACGGCATGGCGGCTGCGCTAATCCTCCCCGCCGCCGACCCGCCAGGTCAGTTCGGCGATCAGCTGCTGGTTGATCAGGATCTGGGCGCTGTACTGGCCAGGCTCGAAGGGTGTTTTATCGGCCTTGCGCACCGGCAGGATCAGCACGGTGGCCCCGCTGGCCTGCTCGGTCCACGAGGTGGGCTGGCTGTCATAGGCGCTCTCCAGTTCCAGCCCCTTATAGAACAGCTTGTAATCGACCTTGAACTGGTCGACGTCGGGGCCGGTGTTGCGAAAGCGCAGGCCCAGGTAGATCTTCGGCAGGTTGGTGCGCAGCTGGGTTGGCATCGGGGTGCCACTGCCATAGGCCATCGGGTTGTCGGTCATGAACACATCGACCAATTCGATGTTGGCGGCTGGAGTGGCCACGATGCGCGCCCCGCCCGGGTCGGTTTTGGGGGCGGCCGCCTGGCAGCCGCTCAACAGCCCGGTCAGCATTACCCCGACCAGCAGCAGAAACAAGGGACGATTTCTCTTCAAAGCACTTCTCCGTAGTAGCGCGCCCGGGGAACCGGGCGAGGGTGACAGGGGTAAGTATACTATTGCGCGCAGCGGATCGGCAGTTCAAAATCGAACTGCAGTTCCGCGCCGGCTTCCGCCACGATCGGGGCGTCGTAGACCGCCATCAGCACCGGCAGCACGCTGCCGTCGGCCTGGTTCTGGTAGGCAGCGCCGACCAGCCAGGGCGGCAGCTGCAGATAGCCGGGCGGCTCGCACTGCACCCCGGAGGGCATATGGTTGGTGATGCCCAACGTGTAGCTGCCGGGTTTCAGATCGGCGAACTCGTACCGCCCCTGGGCGTCGGTCTTAACCAGCCCAATCACGGCTTTGGGGTCGTTCTGGTCGATGCTGGGGTCCATCAGCTTGACCTCAGCCGGGGGAAAGACGATCCCGGCGGCGGACTGCAGGCGGACTGCGCCGCTGATTTTGGCCGGCTGGGCGGGTTGGCAGGCAGATAGCAGCGCAGCCAGCAGCAACAGCAGGGCGGCTTGCATTGAACGGGTCATGAAGGCTCCTCGGCCCCCTGGGGGGCGCCTGACAGGCACAGATTTCGGAGCAATTATACTCTGCCCTGGTACAATGAAGTGATGAAGCGAGGCAGCCGATGAGCGAAACCATCATACGCGTCCTGCTGGCCGATGACCACGCGGTGG
>JBJSYW010000173.1:0-4887 GCA_046089985.1 Chloroflexota bacterium | reverse complement strand
GGGGGAAGGAAGAATGGGGGAAATAGTAGAGAGCGCCCGGGCGATATTGGGGGCCGATTTTATGGGCCTGGCGCTGGTGGATGACGACCCGCAGTCGCTGGCGCTGAAGTATTATGCTGCGCCCGGGCGGGCCGAGATGGTGGTCGAGCCGACCCTGGTGGACAGCCCGTTGATCCACTCTGTCTACCAGGCCAACGCCGGCATCGCCGCCGCGCCCGGTGAGCGCCAGGCGCTGCTGGCGGGGGCGATCTTCTGCCCGCCCGCGGCTGCGGCGGCGTTGGTGGCTGTGCCGCTGGACCTGGACGCTCGTCCGGTGGGGGCGCTGTGGGCGGCGCGCCGCGCTCCGGGCCCGTTCTCAGACACCGACCGCATCTGGCTGGAATGCCTGGCTGACCACGTGATCATCGCCGTTAAGCACGGCCTGATGACCTCGCAACTGCAGTCGCTGTCGATCTCGGAAGAGCGCGCCCGCATTGCCCGCGAGATGCACGATGGGTTGGCCCAGGTGTTGGGGTATATGAACGTGCAGGTGCAGACGCTGGGCGCTTACCTGCAGCAGGGCAAGCTGGACCGGCTGCAGGCCAAGCTGGACCAGATGCGCGAAGCGGTGCAGTCGGCGCACGCCGATGTGCGTGAGAACATCCTCAGCCTGCGCACCACGCTGGCTAACCAGAAGGGCTTCATCCCCGCGGTGCAGGAATACCTGGACGAGTTCGGCATCCAGACTCAGATCGAAACACACTTTGACAACCAGGCCGGTGACAGCCTGGACCTGGCCTCGATCGCCGAGGTGCAGTTGGTGTGCATCCTGCAGGAAGCGCTGGCGAACGTGCGCAAACATGCCCATGCCCGCACGGTGACGGTGCGGCTGGAGCGCGGCGGGCCGGTCGATGATGGGTATTACCTGCTCTCGGTGCGGGATGACGGGGCGGGTTTTGTGCCCGCTCGCCAGCCGCGCAGCTTTGGGCTGCAGACGATGAGCGAGCGCGCCCAAGGCGTGGGCGGTTCGCTGGTGGTATGGTCCAGCCTCGATCAGGGGACGCAGGTGGAATGCCGCATCCCCTGCCTGCAGCGCGAGCGGCTGCGCAGCCCGGTGCGGCTGCTGGAGGACGAGCGCCAATGAACGTGCGTGAATGGGCGCTGCCGGTATATACGATCCTGATCCAGCTGGGAGCCGGGATGCTGCTGGTGCTGTGGCTGGTACGCGGCGCGGCCGTGCGCCGGTTGGGCGGCGCAGAGATAGACCGGGTGTTCATCCGCCCGGTGATGGTGGTCTTCTTCACGCTGTTGGCCGGCGCGTTGGGGGCGCATTTTCACCTCAGCAACCCGGCGTTGTCGTTCCTGGCGGTGCTGAACTTCGGCCATTCCTGGCTCAGCCGTGAAGTGGTGTTCACGGTTCTGGCGCTGTTGAGCTGCGCCGCCCTGGTGGACCAGTTTACGCGCGGCGAGCGCGCCAATCCGGCCCTGAAAACCGGGCTGGGCTGGGTGACAATTGGGGCCGGGTTCCTGGCGATCTACTGCATGTCGCAGATCTACCTGCTGCCCACCCAGGCGCCCTGGAACCACTGGACCACCGTTTTTCTATTCCTGGCTTCGGCGCTGCTGATGGGCATCCCGTCTGCGGCGGCGCTGCTGACGATGGAAATGATCTTTACCAACCAGAGCGGACCGCCGCTTTCCGGCGCGCACCTGGCAGTGCTGAGGCGCTCCTTCGTCTGGCTGGCGCGCCTGGCAGGCGTGGTTTTCGGGCTGGTGGGGCTGCTGAGCCTGGCCCAGATCCTTTCCACCACCCAGGGCAGCGGCCTGGCGCAGGTCAGCGCTTCGCTGCTGCTGGACCTGTACCAACCGCTGTTGTGGCTGCGGTTTATCGTTTTGCTGGTCGGGATCACAATCTTTAGCCTCGTAGCCTACTGGCTGGATGCCAACCGGCGCGATCTGCAATCCCTGGTCGCCCCGGTTTACCTGGCTTGCCTGTTGGTATTGATGGGGGAGATCCTGGGCCGGTTTCTGTTTTACGCCACCCACGTCCGGCTGGGTATTTAGCGCCAGCGAGGAGCAGCCTGAATGACGATTAAAGTGTTGATTGCCGATGACCACCGATTGTTCCGCCAGGGATTGATCGGCTTAATGGAAACCCGGGAAGATCTGGTGAGCGTGGTGGGCGAAGCCGCCAGCGGCCGCGAAGCCGTGGAGATGGTGGAGCAGCTGCGCCCGGATGTGGTGCTGATGGATATCTATATGCCGCAGGGCGACGGGCTGCAGGCCCTGCAGCAGATCCGCAGCCGCTTCCCAGCCACCCAGGTGGTGATGCTGACCTCCTCCGAGAGCGACGAGCATATCTACCAGGCGGTGCAGTTGGGCGCCGCCGGCTACCTGCACAAAGACCTGGACGCCGACCAGCTGTTTGACCTGATCCGCGGCGTGACCCAGGGCGAAGCCGCCATGACGCGCGAGATGGCCTCCCGCCTGTTGAAGCGCGTGGCCAAGCGCTCGATTGATCCCGAGCGCGGTGAAGAAGCGCTCACTGAACGCGAGCTGGCTGTGCTGCGCCTGGTGGCGGTGGGCGCCAGCAACCAGGAGATCGCTGCCCGGTTGATGATCTCAATCAACACGGCCAAGAGCCACATCCGCAGCATCCTGGACAAGCTGCAGTTGGAGAACCGCACCCAGGCAGCCAACTTTGCCATCCACCGCGGTCTGCTGCCTCCAGACGGGCATTAATCATCCTTTAGGATGAGATGGGTTACTCCCGAATGAGGATGAGGGGAATGCGGGCATCCTGTATATTCTGATTGCACATTTCAGACCGTTTGAAGAGGAATGAGACGTCCAATCAGGAGGTGCAGCCCAAGAGAGCGCCGTCTTGCCATCTGCAGTAGACCATCACCAATCGCAATTTTAGAAATCCAGCAAAGTGAACCACCTATAAAGTACCTTGAGGAGCTTTTATGAGCGACAAGGGTTTTCTGACCAAAACCTTGAATGAAACCATTTTGACCCGGCGCAGCTTTCTAAAATGGAGCGCGGCGCTGGGCGGGGCGGCTGCCGCCTCCGGCGGTCTGCGCCTGGGCTTCAAAGCCCTGGAGCAGGCCGGCGCCCAGGGCGATACCAAAGTCGTCTGGTCTTCGTGCAACGTCAACTGTGGCAGCCGATGCGCGCTGCGCCTGCACGTCAAAGACGGGCAGGTAGTGCGCGTCGAGACCGACAACACCGGCAATGACGAGTACGGTACGCACCAGGTGCGCGCCTGCGTGCGCGGCCGCACGGTGCGCCAGCGCATTTACAACGCCGACCGCCTGAAGTACCCGATGAAGCGCGTGGGCAAGCGCGGTGAAGGCAAGTTCGAGCAGATCAGCTGGGAAGAAGCCTTCGATACAATCGCCGAATCGCTGAAGAAGGTGCGCGAGCAGTACGGCAACGAAGCCATCTACATCAACTACGGCACCGGCACGCTGGGCGGCACGATCGCCAAGAGCTGGCCCCCTGGCTCTTCGGCTGTGGCGCGCTTGATGAACACCTTCGGCGGCTACCTGAACCAGTACGGCACCTACAGCGCGGCGCAGATCGAAGTGGCCCTGCCCTATACCTTTGGCGGCGGCTGGGTGGTCAATAATAACTTTGCCGATATCGTTAACAGCAAGCTGGTGGTCCTGTTCGGTGATAACCCGGCCGAGACCCGCATGAGCGGCGGCGGCCTGACCCACGACCTGATCGAGCTGAAGAAGCAGACCGGCGTCAAGGTGATCGTGATCGACCCGCGCTACACCGAGACCTGCGTGCTGGCAGCCGACGAGTGGGTGCCGATCAAACCCGGCACCGACACCGCCCTGGTTAACGGCCTGGCCTACGTGATGATCACCGAGAACCTGGTTGACCAGGCGTTCCTGGATAAGTACTGCGTCGGCTACGACGAAGAGCACATGCCCGAAGGCATCCCGGCCGGCAACTCCTACAAGAGCTACATCCTGGGCCAGGGCGCCGACGGCGTTGCCAAGACCCCCGAGTGGGCTTCGCAGCTCACCGGCATCCCGGCTGAGACCATCGTGCGCCTGGGCCGCGAGATGGCCCTGTCCAAGCCGTGCTACGTCTCGCAGGGCTGGGGCCTGCAGCGCCAGGCCAACGGCGAGCAGAACTGCCGCGCCGTTTCGATGATCCCGATCCTGACCGGCAACGTGGGCATCCACGGCGGCAGCACCGGCGCCCGCATGGGCGGCACCGGCTTCGGCTGGCCGTACTTCCCGACCCTGACCAACCCGGTGGCCACCTCGATCCCGATGTACCTGTGGACCGACGCCATCGACCACGGCGCCGAGATGACCGCCCTGAACGCGGGCGTCAAGGGCGCCGATAAGCTCGGCGCGCCGATGAAGTTCGTCTGGAACTACGGCGGCAACTGCATCATCAACCAGCACGGCGATGTCAATAAAGCGACCGCTATCCTGCAGGACGAGAGCAAGTGCGAGATGATCGTGGTCATCGACGTGCACATGACCCCCTCGGCCAAGTTCGCCGACATCCTGCTGCCCGACTGCACCAACTTCGAACACGACGACTTCGCTTCGATGGGCGATTCGGCGGTGATGGGCTACGGCATCTTCGCCAGCAAGGCCATCGAGCCGATGTTCGAGTGCAAGACGGTCTACGATATGTGCGCCGAGATCTCCAAGCGCCTGGGCACCGAGGCCGAGTACACCGAGGGCATGAACGAAGAGATGAGCACAGCGAAGGTTGTTTGTCCCCCGTCTACGGCTTGTTTCGAATTTATGCAAAAATACATGCTTATGAAGGGGCACTGCAAGAACCGAGAAAGTCCAGTTGCCTATGCCCGAACAGCAGCTTGCTTTGGCCTTGTCATCACATGCGCAGGGGTGCGACAGCCAGAGGGCG
>JBJSYW010000172.1:0-5494 GCA_046089985.1 Chloroflexota bacterium | reverse complement strand
TGCGCAGTTCGTGGCTCATAGCGTTCAAAAACTCATCCTTAGTCTGCAGCGCCCGGGCCAGGTCCCGGTTGACCAACTCCACCTCCGCCATCTTCTCCTCGATGATCTCCTGGGCCCGCACCAGCTCCGTGATGTCGATGATCGAGCCAAGCATACGCTCGGGCCGGCCTTGGGTATCGTACAGCAGATCTCCCTGGGCCAGGATCCAGCGATAGCCGCCATCCTTATGGCGCATGCGAAAGCGGTTCCAGTATCCATGCGCCGGCTGCTGCAGAAAATCGGTTTGTACATCCAGGGCATGCCGGCGGTCATCCGGATGCAGCCGGCTTTCCCACTCCAGATAATGATCGGAGAATTCCTGATCCGTATGTCCCAGCAGCTGCTTGTATTCCAGAGAGTAATGCACCCGGTTGGTGTGCAGGTTCCAATCCCACAGGCCGGTTTTGCCAGACCGCACCGCCATCTGGAGCCGGCGCTGGGTTTCCAGCAGATCCTGCTCGGCGCGTTTGCGCTCGGTGATCAACTCCGAGAAGATGAAGATCCCGCCAACCTGGTTTGGGCGCTGATACCAGGGATGCGCTTCCCAGCGCACCCAATCCAAGCTGCCATCGGCGTGTTGGAACAGGTCTTCTTCGCGCTTCTCAACCTCGCCTGCCAGGCAGGCCTGGTAAATTGCTCGCCAGCGCTCCGAGGTCGCCGGAAAAACCTCTTCATATTTGCGACCGAGCAGGGGATGCTCGCCCAGGCGATAATCCTCCAGGTAGCGCCGGCTGACAGCCAGGAAGCGCAGGTCTTTATCGAGCATGGCGATCGCAGCCGGGGCATGCTCGACGAAGATTTGCAGGATCTGCTGCTGGATGCGCAGCTCAGCCGTGCGCTCGATCACTTTCTGCTCCAGCTCGGTCTCGGCCAGCATCAGTTGGGCCTCGGCGCGTTTCAGCGATGTGATATCGATCGCCAGCAGCATTACCAGCGGCTCGGCGCGCGCTTCAAAGAGCGCCATCGAAACCATTGCGAAGCGGATCTCACCCGACTTCTTGCGCAGGGTGAGGCTGATATTGCGGACGCCGCTGCGCGACTGCAGCCGGAGCAGCCAGGCCCGGCGCTCGTCGGGGTTGGGGAACAGCCCTAGCTCGTCCGGGGCATGTTCCAACAGTTCTTCGCGGGTATACCCGGTCAGATCCAGGAATGCATCGTTGCAGTCAACCACGCAGTCATCCCGCCGGCGAAAGACAAGGATGCCGACCGGGCTGGCGTAGAAGATTGAAGAGAAGCGTGCTTCGCTCTCACGCAGGATCTCTTCGGCTTGCAGTTGGGCGGTGATATCCCGGTTGATGCTCACGAAGCCGGTCACCCGGCCCGCCTCGTCTCGCAGCACGTACGAAGACACATCGACCGGGAAGCGCGAGCCGTCTTTGCGCGCCTGGGTGGCCCGGCCATGATAGTACCCCTGGGTGGCAATCTGCTGCAGCATCTGCGACTTATCCGCTTCGCTGAACCGGGTCTGAATCACATCCAGCCCGGTGCGTCCCAGGACCTGTTCGGCGCTCCAGCCGTACATGGCTGCAGCCGCGGCGTTCCAGGCCGTCAGGCGGTAATGTTCATCGGAGGCGATGATCGCTTCACTGATATTTTCCAGCAGGTGGGCCTGGTAGGCCAGGCTTTTTTGCACGCGCTTATACTCGGTGATGTCGGTGCTGGCCCCGTACCATTTTTGCACCCGCCCGTCTGCGCCGACGGCAGGCCGGGCGCGGGCCAGGAACCAGTGGTAATCCCCGTCATGGCGGCGCAGGCGCTGCTCCACCTCAAAAACGGTCCCGCTTTGCACCGCGGCAGACCAGCTGCGTTCTGTCTCGGCTGCGTCGTCGGGGTGCAAAGCCTGCGCCCACCCCATGTCCAGTGCCTGATCGAGTGTCATGCCCGTATAGGACAGCCAGCTGTCGTTGACATAATCGATCGCGCCATCCGGATCGGAGGACCACAGCAGGGCCGGGATCACATCGATGGCGTGGCGCAGTTCCTGCTCAAACTCATCCGTGGGCAGATCCTGGGGCAGGTTGCGCGGCGGCTCCGGTGATGGTTGCGCTCGGGCGGCTTCATATTCAGCCAGCTTGCGGTGGCAAAAGCGCACCTCTTCAGCCAGCTGCCGAACGGTCATCTGCTCTAGCCGCGCCGGATCAGCGTCCGGATCATGCAGCAGCCGGGCGATCTCATCATGAGCAGTGCGTTTGGCGCGAGCGGAGCGCGGCATACTCGACCTCAAAGTAAAACACGCCTGTTTGCAGGCAGCGCGGCGTATCGGTTTTTAGGTATTAATCTGTAGTTGCCGATTAGTATACCAAAGGACAATGGAAATTCAAAGCTCGCCGGGCGGGTCAACCACCCAAACGCAGTTGCGCCCGGCAGCTTTGGCCCGATACAGCGCCTGATCGGCAAATTGGACCGCCGAATTAAACGTGATCGCCGGTGCACCGGCGGCTGGGTCACCGGTGGCCGGGTCACCAGCGGCCGCATGTGCACCGGCGGCTGGTTGGGTCACACACACCACGCCCAGGCTGACGGTGAAATGGATTGGCGGCTCACCTTCCAGAACCGGCAGGTTTGCCACCTGGACCCGGATCCGCTCGGCAGCTTGCTGCGCCCGGAATCGATCCGTCTCGGGCAGCACGATAAGAAACTCATCGCCGCCATATCGCCCCAGGTAATCCGCGCCGCGAAGATTTTCCAGCAAGATTTGGGCCGTTTTCTGGATCGCCTGATCTCCGGCGGCATGCCCATACTGGTCATTGATCCTTTTGAAATGATCGATGTCCAGCATGATGATCGAGGTTGGGTGCTGATAGCGGTGGGCGCGTTCCAGTTCGCGGTCCGCCAGCAGGGTCAGCTGGCGGCGGTTCAATGCCCCGGTCAGCGCATCCGTGGTAGCCAACCGTTCCAGGTTGGCTTCCATACGCTTTCGCTCGGTGACATCCGCCTTGATCGCAATATAACTGGTCACCATCCCGGCATCGTCCTGCACGGGGGCGATGGTGGTTGCTTCCCAGTATACGCCGCCGTCCTTGCGACGGTTGAGGAACTCGCCATGCCAGATCTGCCCGCCGGTGATTGTTTCCCAAAGGTTCCGGTAGAATTCAGCCGTCTGTTCGCCGGATCTCAGGAAGCGCGGGTTCTGTCCAATCACCTCGCTTAATCGATACCCGCTGGTTTGCTCAAAACTTGGATTGGCATATTGAATCGCCCCCTGGGCATCCGTGATCACCACCGTGTTACCGCTCTGTTCGATCGCCAGCCAAAGTTTACGCAGCTCCAGGTTATGCGCTTCCAGCTGCGCCTGGTAGGTTTGCAGCTGGCTTTCAGTGCGCTTGCGCTCCACAATCCCCCAGATGACATCGGCGATATACGATACCAGGGTAATATCACTCTCGTCATATTCAGTGGGCTTATTCCCAATCCCCAAGATCGAGACGATGCGCCCGGCCTGGATCGTCGGGACAACCAGCTCGCGCGTCACTTCCGCGTGACCAGCCGGCAGCCCTTTGCGGTTGGGCAGCGCTGCGTAGTCGTTGTGGATCACCGGGCCACGCCGGTAAATACACTCCACCCATACCCCGGCCAGGTCCAGGTCATACACCATCCCCGCGCCTTCCGCCCGGCAAAATTCCTGCCTGGTGCGGGTGGACCAGGCCTGCAGGGTGAGCGTCTTTTGGTCCTCTTCAACGAAATGATAAAACCCGATCGGGCTGTTGGTCAGCAGGCCAATTTCATCCAGGGCCATCTGCATCAGCTCGCTCAGTGAATGCGCTGCGGCGAACTCCAGCAGCTTCAGGCGCAGCTGCAGCACCGCCTCGGCGCGCTTGCGCTCGGTGATATCCCGGACAATCGACTGCAGGGCCGGCTGGCCCTGGTACTCGAACGGAGCAGTGGTTACTTCTACGTCAACAATACTCCCGTCCAGGCGGATCAGCTTCTCCTCCAGCAGAGGCGCGGTCTGGCCCGAAGCCAGAACAGTCTCAATTCTTTCATTGGCGATCGGGCGATAGCTCGCATGCACCACATCCAGCACCGGTTTGCCCAACAGCTGCTCCGGGTGTGCCGCCCGCATCAGTTTTAATGCAGCCGAGTTCAACAGGTCGAACTTCCCTGCGTGGAAGACGAACAGGGCATTGGGCAAAAATTCGACCAGCTGCCGGTAGCGGACTTCGCTCTTCTGCAGCGCGGTGTGCTGCAGCTGCAGCTCCAGGAACAGGCGTTTGTTGATCATCAAGAACAGGGCAAACGTGCTGGCATAAAAGACGGCCTGGTAGAAAAGGATCAGGAACGTATCCGGGGTATTATTAGCGCGCAAGAAATCGTTTCCAGCCGGCTCGGCCAGGTTGATCGCGATCCGGGCGATGTCGATCAAAACAGCTGCGATAAAGATGTAACCCATCAGGCCGGTGATCGGGCGCAGCCCGGCATCCACCCGCCGGAGCATCAGCCAGATGACCTGCAAATGGATCAACATCACGAAAAACGAGAAGTTGATATTGCGCATTACCAGGTCGAGCTGGACGAAGGTGAAATAGGCGTGAACCGCCATGGAAACCAGTAAGAAGGCCAGGTTATGGTACTGCCGGGTGGGCCGGCCCACAAATTGTTCCAGGCCGATATAGAACAAGATTGTCGCCCCCAGCGGGAGGACGCTGCCTCCGATTACAATCGAAAGCCAGCCGGGGATGGCGCTGCGCAGGATGATCAACACGATGGACAGAGTGTGCATCAAGAAACTGAGCAGCCAAAGATCCAGGCCGCGAAAACGGCGGCGGTTCTGCTGCCAAAGCAGGCCCACAACCAGCATACAAATGAAATAGGTCGCCACCTGGTCCAGTAGCAGCGTCTTCATATCAAGCAGGGCCATCTTCCACCGCCATTCGTATTCAGATTTTACGAGCACTATTGTATCCTTTTCTGAAATTTACGGGCGAGCCAGAAGAGAGCACCTGTTGAGGCGGAAGACGGCCGGCTGGTTCCTGCTGACGGGGAGGCCTGCGGGGGGAGTGGTTTGCATGCACGGATTCAACACACCGCGTTAACCTGCCCCGGGGTTATTGACTTAATCGCGCTGGAGGAGTATATTTCCAGCTTGTAAATTTCCAGTTGAAAATATCTATGAGCGAGAATAATCCTTCCGACAACCCCGGCGCGCAAAAGGACCTGGTGGATATTTTGCGCAGCCTGTTTTACCTGCGGCGCCGCTTCCGTGGAAGACTGCCGCAGGAGATGCTGAATATTAAAGCCGGCATCCAGCAGCACAACCTGCGCGAGAAGATCGAACAGATCAATGACCGGGATGTCTTCTTTACGATCGGCTTTGTCTCCTCCAGTCAGTCGCAGCCGATCACCATGGGTGATCTGAGCCGCATCCTGGGCATCCCGTTCAGCACCACCACCCGCACGGTGGATTGGATGGTGGATAACGGCTATATCCAACGCCTGGCTGATCCGGAAGACCGCC
>JBJSYW010000171.1:0-4721 GCA_046089985.1 Chloroflexota bacterium | reverse complement strand
CGCCCGCAGCACCTGGCGCGTGACCTGCGGCGAGAGTACCGACATGCCCTGGCTGACCAGCAGGATCGCCTTGCGCAGCTCTTCCGGTTCGGCGCTTTTCAACAAATAACCATCGGCCCCAGCGGCAATCGCCCCCAGCAGGTCTTCCTCGTTTTTCGAAATCGTCAACATGATCACGCGTGGCTGACCGCTGCCCCCCGGGCCGCGCAGCACCCGCACCACATCCACCCCGCTCATCCCGGGCATATTGACGTCCAATAAAAGTACGTCCGGATGCACCCGGCGCACCATCTCCAGCGCGCCCTGACCGTCGCCGGCCTCCCCCACCACCTGCAGCTCGGGGATTTCACCCAACAGGCTGATCAGGCCGGCGCGAAACAAAGCGTGATCGTCTACCACTGCCAGGCGCACACGCGTCATTGGAAAGGAACCTCCTTCTTCAACGGCAGCCGCACACGCACGATTGTGCCTTCCTGCGGGCGGCTGATCACCTGGAAGTCGGCGCCGACCAGCTCGGCCCGCTCGCGCATGCCGCGCAGGCCGTGCCGCGACAGGCTCACCACGTCTTCCGGGGTAAAGCCTTCGCCGTCATCGCGGACTTCCAATACCAGGTCACCATCAGCCGTACAACAGCTGATCCAGACATGCCCAGCATGCGCATGCTTACGGATGTTGCTCAGGCCTTCCTGCACGATGCGGATCAGCTGAGCCTGGACCTCCGGCGAGAGCGGGGTATGCTGCTCGACTTCGCTCAGGTCAACCGGCATGCCGCTCAACTCCTGGAACTCGTGCGCCACCTGGGCCAGCCAGCCGGTCAGACCGTCCTGGTCGGGCGAAATGCGCAGGCCATCGATCGCCTGGCGGGCATCCTGGTAGGCTTCGGCCAGCGTGTTGTAGAACTGGTCGATGGCCTGGTTGGCGCGTTCGAACTCGCCGCGGTGCAGGTAGCCGCGCAGCTGGGCGCCCTGCAGCTTTAAGAAGCCAATCGTCTGCGCCAGCCCATCGTGGATCTCGCGCGCAAGGCGGGCGCGCTCCTGGATCATCGTCTTATACTCCAGCTCAGCCATCAGCCCGGCGTTCTGCACCACCAGGGCCGCCTGCCCGGCAAAGGTCTGCAGCAGGGCCAGCTGGCGCGGCTGGAAGCCCTTCGCCCGCCGGTTCGCCACCAGCACCGCCCCCAGCACCCCACCGTCTGAAGCCAGCAGCGGTGCGGCCACCAGCGATTTGAGCGCCGTGCGCGCCGCCGGGTTGCCGGCTGGGTCGCTGGCTAAATCGCCCACCAGCACCGGCTCGCCCGAGGCGATCACCCCGTGCAGGAAGCCGTCCAGAAACGGGCGGGTGTGCGCCGGCAGACTGCCCAGCAGCAGATCGATGCGGTTCTGAAACGAGTGGGTGCGCGGCACCAGCATCAGGGCGAAATCGGCTTCCAAGGTGTGGTAGATGCTCTTCAACTGGCTGTCAAGCAAGCCGCTCAGGTCGGCCTTCTGGTGCAGCACCTGCATCTGGCGCAGCGCCGAAAGCTCGCGCCGGCGCAGGTACACCCCTTCCAGGCCAAGCGAGGTTTCATCAAAAAGGGTCTGCAGGAAGACCCGCAGGCGCTCGTCGACGCGCTTGCCCTCCGGCAGGAAGATGTTCATCACCCCATACTCGCGTTCGCCGCGGCGGATCGAATAGCAGGCTAACCCGGCTACATCGGCAAACGGGCCGCGCAGCAGCGGGCAGTCCAGCGGGCGCTCCACCGGCTCGCGGTTCTCACACGTACGGCAGCGGTCGCGCACGCCGGGCGAGGTCAGGTACTCCAGCCAGGCTTCCATCACCGGGAAGGGCATTTCGCCAAAGCTGAGCGCAGTCTGCGGCTGACCATGCTCGTCCAGCGGGACGAAGGTTGCCCCTACCGCGCCGGTCAGCTCCACCAGCATGCGCAGCACCGGCTCGATCACCTGGTTCTCGTCCTCGGCTTCAACAAAACGCTGGCTGACGCGAAAAATCGCCTCCAGGCGCTCGTAGGCCTGGTGCACCTGGGACTGCAGCCCGTTGACGCGCTGTTCTAGCGCCCGGCGCTGTTCCATTAAATAATAGAAGCGGCTGATCACCAGGAAAGCCACCCATACCACTACCAGCGAGAGCGTCCATACGATCACCTGCCCGTAGATCGAAAACGAGCGGGCGCGCGTCAGGCTGAATAACTCGCGGTAAAAAACCCCCAGTAAGGCCAGGATCACCAGGCTCCATGGGAGGCCGCGAGAGTTAACCAGTCGGTTTACCATTAAGCGCAGCGATTCCACGGTTCACATTGTACCTGAAAACAACCCAAATACCAGTAGGAAGATGATGACATCCATCATCCGTTTAGTGGAGCAAATCACAAAGTCGCCGCGCCGAAACTCACCCCAATGGATGATGAGCGGCGCCGGCGGGGCCAATCAAAACGCTACTTCTCGACCGGGTGACGCAGAATGGTCTTCATGTTGGCTGGATCTGCCCGGCGCGGGTCACCCAGGTAGATCTCGTGGTGATCATAGCGCAGCCGGCAGCCCTGCTCGGCGGCGAAAGCATGCATGCGCTCCAGCGTAGCCGGCTCTTCAGCATACGGCCCGAGGTGCAGCACCTGCACGGCCAGGCCTTCGTAGAAGCGCTCCAGGCGCAGCTGCGCCAGTTCAGGCACATCGCCGCGCTTCTTGCGCAGTTGGACCAACCCCTCGGCGAACAACCCGGCGGTCAGTAGGTCAGGCTGCATGATCTGCAGCGTATACCGCCAGTTATCCTTGACCCGGATGTCGAAGTCTCCATGACTGAGGCCCCACAGCCCTTCCAGCGGCATCACCGGATAATCCACCGGGTCCAGCGGGCGCTTTTTCAGCATGAACTTGAGCGTGTAACTGATGCCGTACAGCGCTTCCACCGCAGCCTGGAAGCCCGGCGAACTGCCCGGGGCCTGCCCAGGTTCGATCACGCCATCAATGCGGATGAACAGCATCTCGGGGATTTCGACGATTTGCGGTTGTTTAGCGGAAGGGGAATAGAGCGCTTTAGTTTGCTTCTTCAGATCCAGGGTCAGCACAGCCACCTCGCTTGCAGCTGCGACCGGCGCAGGGTGGGTCCGGATTGGGTGTGGACCTCCCTGCGCCGGCAGTTTGCTGCGCTTACTGCTTGAAGGTGCGCAGGTAGGTGATCACCTGCCACATCTGGTCCTCGCTCATGCTGGCCTTCCAGGCCGGCATCGCAGAGTTGAACGGGGCGAAGGCGCCGCCTTCAGAGATGCGCCACAGCATATAGTCGTCGGTCAGGGTGTTCATCTCCGAGGCCAGCGGCTTGGGCTTCGGGTCCAGCGACGCGGCGGTCGGGCCATCGCCCATGCCGGTGGCGCCGTGGCACGGCGCGCAGTTGATGTCATACAGGTCCTTACCGGCGGCAGCCGAAGCGGCATCGCCGGTATGCGGGTTGGTCTTGCCGGCAAACTCGGCCGGCGTAGCTGGGCGGGCAGTGGTCTCACCGGCCGCCGGTTGGCTGCCGCCGCCGCAGGCAGCCAGCGCAAGCGAGCCGACCAACACCAGCGCCAGAACCAGGAACATCGATTTCTTCATAAGTTTTCTCTCCTTGGTTAATAACGGTTAGGTCCGTAAATCACAATCCCTCTAATTATACCGCGGGCAGCGCCGCCAGCACTTCACGGCTGTGCTCAGCCGGTTTAACGTCGGCAAACATGCTGGCGATCTTGCCCTGTGCATCAATCAGGAAGGTGGTGCGGAAGACGCCGTCATATTCCTTCCCCATGAACTTCTTGCGCCCCCACACACCATAGGCTTCAGCCACTTCATGCGCTTCGTCGGCCAGCAGGCTGAACGGCAGGTGGAATTTTTCCTTGAACTTTGTGTGCGACTTGGGTGAATCGGGGCTGACGCCCAGGATGGTCACCCCGGCCTGCTCGTACTGGCTGTAGTCGTCGCGGAAATTGCACGCTTCGGTGGTACAGCCGGGGGTGTCGTCTTTGGGATAAAAATACAGCAGCACCGGGCGGCCGCGGTAATCGGACAACCGGCGCGGCGCGCCGGTCTCATCAAGCAGCGAAAAATCCGGGGCTTCAATTCCTGCAGAAATGGGCATGCTCTCCTCCTATGCTCAACGCAGTAAGCCGGCCTTTTTCAACGCCAGTTCCAGCGCGTCGATAGTAGCCGGTTTGATGATCATCAGCAGCGCGCCGGTGCGGCGCACCTTACCGGCAGTCTCGGGCTGATCATCAGAAGTGACGAACACCACCGGCACGCTGTCCATCCCCGGAAAGCGCCGGATATACGACATCACCTCGAAGCCGTTGATGCCCGGCATATTGACGTCCAGGAAGACAATATCCGGCTGGAAGTCCTTCAGCGCCAGCATCGCCGCCCTCGGCCCGTAGGCCGGGCGGGCCTGCACATCCAGCAATTCCAGCATCTGGCACAACGTATCGGCGGTGATCTGGTTGTCATCGATGATCAGTGCGGTTATCATGGCTTAACTCACTTCCGCGATCAACTGCCCCATGCGGGCCACACCGTAGCCGGGCATCGCCGCCACCGCGGCGCGGAAAGCCGGGTCGACCAGTGTATCCAGGAACGGGGCCAGCAGCGGGCTGTGATAATAGATTTCCGGGATGACCAGCTCGTAATGCTCCTGGTACAGCGGCACGAACTCCAGTTCCAGCGCCTGGGCCGCGGCTGTGGCTTCCGGCCGCGCCGACTGCG
>JBJSYW010000170.1:0-3024 GCA_046089985.1 Chloroflexota bacterium | reverse complement strand
GCGGTGCTGCGCAAGCCGCTGGGGCAGCGCAGGCCGGCGAGTGAGCGATCTCAGCGCCGGCCGGCCGCCGGAAGACATGCTGCCGCTGGTCGATGGGCACCTGGACCTGGCCGAAGATGTGACCCTGTTCGGCTGCGATCTGACCCTGAGCGTGGCCGAGCTGCGCCGCCAGCCGCACGCCGCCCCGTGGCAGGCCACCGTTTCGCTGCCGGAACTACGCCGGGCGGGGGCGGCGGTGGTAATGGCCACCGTCACCCCCGGTTTCCTGGCGGCCGATGTGGGGGCGGATTTTGAGCCGCGCGCCGCGCTGTACAGCACGCCCGAGCAGGCTGAAGCCCAGGCGCTGCGCCAGGTGGCGCTGTACGAGGACTGGGAGCGCCAGGGCCGGGTGCGGCTGATCAAATCGGCCGCCGACCTGCGCGATCACCTGGCGCTGTGGGCGGTCGATCGCTGCACCGGGTTGGTGCTGTTGATGGAGAGCGCCGACCCGATCCGGCGTGTGGGCGACCTGCGGCGCTGGTGGCAGCGCGGCCTGCGGGCTGTGGGGCTGACCTACGGCGACACGCGCTACGCCGGCGGGGTGGGCAGCGGTCGCACGGCTGCCTCCGGCCGCGGGCTAACCGCCGCTGGGCTGGCGCTGTTGGACGGTATGGCCGAGTTGGGCATGGTGTGGGATCTCTCGCACCTGGCCGAAGCCGGCGCCTGGCAAGGGCTGGATCGCGGCCTGCCGTACGTGTGCGCCTCGCACGCCAACGCCCGCGCCCTGATCCCCAGCCCGCGCCACCTGAGCGACGCGCTGATCCGCGCCCTGGCCGAGCGTGACGGGGTGATCGGCTTGGTGCTGTACAATGCCTTTCTGGAGCCGGGCTGGCGGCAGGACCACAGCCTGCCAGTGACGCTCTCCGAGCACCTGGCGCGCCAGGCGCACTACATCGCCGGGTTGGTGGGCTGGGCGCACATTGGCATCGGCTCGGACCTGGACGGCGGGTTCGGGCGCGACGAATGCCCGCTGGAGATCGAAACCGTGGCCGATCTGCGCAAGATCGGGGAGGTGGTGCCGGCGGAGGCGCGCCCGGCGGTGCTGGGCGGGAACTGGCTGCGCTTCCTGGCGCGGGCTTTGCCCTGACCCGGTCGCGCCGGCGGACCAACCGCGCTGGAAAGCCGGCTGGCCTCTTGTGATAGAAAATACGTTCGATTATAATAGTGCAGTCGACAGGGGGAGATCATCGGGAAGATCAATTCAGGAGGCAAGGATGGCTGCGTACAAGACCGGTTGGGTGACATATCAGCAGGACGGTTATGACCTGCGGGCCTATACGGCTGCGCCGGAGGTGGGTGGGCCGGGGGTGCTGGTGCTGCACGCCTGGTGGGGGCTGACCCCGTTCTTCGAGCGGCTGTGCCAGCGGCTGGCCGAGCGCGGCTTCACCGCCCTGGCGCCCGACCTGTTCGGTGGGCAGACCGCCGATACGGTGGATGCGGCCCGCCAACTGGTGGAGACGCATGACAGCCGGCTGACCGGCGCGGCGGCCTTTGGCGGGATGAAGCAGCTGGCCCGGCTGGAAGGGGTGAACCCGGCTTGCCTGGGCACGCTGGGCTTTTCGTTCGGTGCGGCCTGGGCGCTGGTGCTGGCCGAGGAACTGCCACAGGTGCAGGCGACGGTATTGTTCTACGGCTCGTATGAAGCCGATTTTAGCCGGGCGCAGGCAGCTTTCCAGGGGCATTTTGCGGAAAAGGACGAGTGGGAGCCGCTGGAAGGGATTAACGCCATGCAGGCGGCGATGCAGCAGGCCGGGCGGGAAACGGCCTTCCATTTCTACCCCGCTACCGGGCACTGGTTCTTTGAAGACAACCGTCCGGATGCCTACAACCCGGCCGCGGCGGAGCTGGCCTGGGAACGCACGCTGCAGTTCCTGGCGCAGAAGCTGGGCGGGGCGTGAGGCGAGACAGCCGGATGCCAGGCGGAACTCAGCTGCAGATCACGCGCCAGGTGCAGCGGCGCTTTGTGTTGGGCCGCCAGGGGCTGTGGCCCGGGCGGCGCTGGCGCGGGCTGGAGGGCACGCGCCAGGCGCTGCACGCCATCGAGGCGCTGCAGCTTGACCAGCTGAACATCGTGGCGCGCAGCCAGGACATCGCCCTGTATGGGCGGGTGCTGGATTATCGCCCGCAGATGCTGGAAACGGTGACCTATGCCGAGCGCGGTTTCTTCGATTACGGCGGGGCGCTGTTCCTGTACCCGATGCGCGAGCTTCCGCACTGGCGCCATCACATGCAGGCTAAGGTTGAGCGCGAGTACTGGCGTGGGCTGGCCGAGAAGCACGCCGCAGCCATCGCCGCGGTGCAGGACGAACTGCGCCAGCGCGGTCCGCTGGGCAACCGGGACTTCCAGGGCACGCAGCGCGTCAACAGCTACCGCGGCCGCAAAGACACCGCCCTGGCGCTGTACTACCTCTGGATCACCGGGCGCGTGATGATCGATCACCGCCGACGCTTTGAGCGTATCTACGACTTCACCGAGAACGTGGCCCCCGAGCCTTACCAACAGCCGGCCCCGCTGGCGGAGACCGAGGCTGCCTTCGCCCACAAAGCGCTGGCCTTTGTGGGCCTGGCGCGGCTGCACGCCTGGGGGGTGAGCGTGGGTGATTACCTGCAGCGCCCGCTGACCCGCCCGGAAGAGCAGGCCTGGATGCAGCGCCTGGTGGAGGGTGGGCTGGCGTTCCCGGTGCGCATCGAGGCTGAGAAAGAGCTGTACTATGCCCTGGCGGAAGACCTGCCGCTGCTGGAGATGCTGGCCCGCGGTGAAATTCCCCCCGCCTGGGCGCCGCTGGAGCACACCACCCTGGAAGAAGCGGTCTTCCTGGCCCCGTTGGAGATCGCCAGCGCCCGCGGCCGGGCCAAGAAGTTGTTCGATTTCGATTACGTCTGGGAGGTGTACAAACCGGCTGGCCAGCGCCGCTGGGGTTATTACACGCTGCCGATTCTGTACGGTGACCGGCTGGCGGCGCGCGCCGATGTGCGCCTGGAGCG
>JBJSYW010000169.1:0-4141 GCA_046089985.1 Chloroflexota bacterium | reverse complement strand
GATCTACGTCAACGGGCAGGAAGTGGGCGATTTCTTCACCCGCTTCTACAAGCCGGGTGACCTGGGGCTGACGGTCATCTCGGGCACCAACAAGGGCTATGGCACGCGCTGCATCCTGAGCGACACCAACCTGTTTATCCTGGAGAAATAGGGACACTTTCGGCCGGCAAGACCGCTTCAGACACCAGCTGTTCGGCCGTGCAGCGGTCTGTGACCAGCACGTTAATCCACCCGCCACGCAGCGCGGCGCGGATGGCCTCATACTTGCGCCAGCCGCCGGCGACGGCGATGGCGCGCTGCGCCTTGCGCAGCTGCTGCAGGCTCATCGAGACCACCCGCTTGCGCAGCGGGCTGCTCACCAGGCAGCCCGCTGCGTCAAAGAAGCGCAGCAGGATATCGCCCACCGCCCCGCTCTGGCGCAGCATATCCTGTTCGTCCTGGGTGAATACGTTGCCGCTCAACGAAAGCAGTTTCGACGGCTCGATCGCGCCGATGCCCACCAGCGCCATCGTGACCTGCTCAAAGCGGTCCATCGTCTCGCGCACGTAGGCCTCTTCCATCAATACCCGCAGCGCCGCCTCTGAGCCAACGATCCCCGGCGCGCTCAGGAAATACGCCATGCCGTTCACCAGGCTGGCGAAACGCCCGGTCAGGCGATTGGCATGTACCTCGGCGGAGGGGTTGCCGATCCCGCCCAGGATCTGCACCACCTGGATGCCGGTCTTGCCCGGCACCTGGTGCATGGCGTCCACCACCGCCAGCAGCGTGCTGGACCAGGAAGAGATCCCCACCACTTCGTTGTTCTTGATCGTGGTCTCGACGTAATAAGCGGCGGCCGCGCCGATATCGCGCTGCAGCATCAGATCGTCGTCTTCCGCCCCGCTGCTGGCGCAATCCACCACAATAGCTTCTTTCAGTTGATAACGGGCGGTGAGCTGCTCTTCCAGGTCGGAATACACCCCGCTGGGCACGTTGACCGAGATGCGCACCACCCCCTCGCTGCGCGCGCTGTTGAGCAGGCGCGAGATGCTGGCCTGCGACATGCCCAGCAGCTCGGCGATTTCGGATTGGCGCAGTTCCTGCTGGTAATACAAGCGCGCTACCCGTGTGATCAGGCGTAGTTCTTCGACTCGCGGCATATCCGTCCCTCCCCAAAACGATTATACCAGATACCCGAATATTTACCAGAGTCAGAATATATATACACATCGGTTGACTTTACCGGTAATGCGTGATTTAATATCTTCAGTTGATTATTCCGGCGTGAATAGATATTCACCAAACCCCATGGATATTCGCTCTCTCGAACTCAAATCGATCCAATACCGCAGGACCACCCTGCGCATCATCAAGCAAGCCAATGCCGGGCACACCGGCGGCAGCCTGTCGTGCCTGGATATCCTGAACGTGCTGTATAACCACGTCATGAACGTTTCGCCGGAGCGCTTCGACGACCCGGACCGGGACCGGTACATCCAGAGCAAAGGCCACTCGGTCGAGGCGCTGTACACCGTGCTGTCTGACCGAGGCTTCTTCCCCGCCGCCGACCTGGACACGCTGTGCCAGTACCGCTCGCATTACGTTGGGCACCCCACCCGCAAGGTTCACGGGGTGGAACATAACACCGGGGCGCTGGGGCACGGGCTGGCGGTATCGGTGGGGCTGGCGCTGGCTGCCCGGCTGGACCGGCGGCGCTACCGGGTCTTCACCCTGTTGGGCGACGGCGAGCTGGAAGAAGGCTCCAACTGGGAAGCGTTAATGACCGCCGCCCATTACCACCTGGACAACCTGGTGGTGATCGTCGACCGCAACACCCTGCAGATCTCCGGGCGCACCGAGCAGGTCAACCGGCTCGAGCCGCTGGAAGAGAAATTCGAAGCCTTTGGCTTTGCGGTGCGCGGCGTCAACGGCAACAGCATTCCGCAGCTGGTGCACCTGTTCGACAGCCTGCCGTTTGAGCCTGGCAAACCCAACCTGGTGCTGGCCCGCACCGTCAAGGGCAAGGGGATCAGCTTCATCGAAGACGCGGTGCAGTGGCACCACCACGTGCCCACCGACGAAGAATACAGCCTGGCGCTGGCTGAGCTGCAGTCGGCCGAACAACACTGGATGCAAAGCTATGAACCTGGGTAAACCGAACCTGGAGGTCTTCGCAGACACACTGCTGGAAGCGGCCCGGCAGGACCATGACCTGCTGGTGCTGACCAGCGACTCGCGCGGCTCGGCCCGGCTGGATGGCTTCTGCCAGGCGCTGCCCGAGCAGGTGGTAGAAGTGGGCATCGCCGAGCAGAACCTGGTCGGGGTGGCGGCGGGGCTGGCGGCGGCGGGCAAGAAAGCCTACGCCGTTTCGCCGGCGTGCTTCCTGACCGCCCGCAGCCTGGAGCAGATCAAGAGCGACGTGGCCTATTCCGACCACCCGGTCAAGCTGGTGGGGATCAGCGCGGGGGTCAGCTATGGCGCACTGGGGGCGACGCACCATTCGCTGCACGATTTCGCCGCCCTGCAGGCAATCAACAACCTGGATATCGTTGTGCCCGGCGACAACTACGAAACCCGCCAGGCCATTCTGGCCTCGCTCAGCCACCCGCGCCCGCTGTACCTGCGCTTTGGCAAAAAACCGCTGCCGCACCTGCACAGCCCCAAGACGCACTTTGAAATCGGCAAAGCCATTCACCTGTCCCACGGCGAGGACGTGCAGTTCATCGCCACCGGCGAGACGGTCTATCGGGCGGTGATGGCGCAGGAGATCTTGCGCCAGGCGGGCATCTCGGCCGGGGTGACCAGCATGCACACCCTCAAACCGCTGGACCGGGAAGCGGTGCTGCAGGCGGCCCGGTCTACCCGGCTGCTAATCACCGTCGAAGAGCACAGCGTCTACGGGGGCTTAGGGGCGACCTGCGCGGCGCTGCTGCTCGAACACGGGCTGCACCCGCTGTTCAAGATCGTGGCCTTCCCGGATGAATACATGGTCAGCGGCAGCCAGGATGATATCTTCCGCCATTACGGCATTTCCCCCGAAGGTCTGGCCCAGACCGCCATGCAGCTGTTGAAAGGCGCCCGGTGACCCGATGACGATCCTTGCCCTCGATCAGAGCACGTCCGCCACAAAAGCGATCCTGTTCACAGCCGACGGGCAGGTGATCGACAAAGAATCGATCAACCACCGCCAGACCTACCCGCAGCCCGGCTGGGTGGAACACGACGCCGAGGAGGTTTACCGCAACACGCTGGCTGCGGTAGGCAGCCTGCTGGCGCGCCGCCCCGAGCAGGCCGCCGCCCTGGAGTTCCTGGCGATCACCAACCAGCGCGAGACCGTGCTGGCCTTTGAGCGCGCCACTGGACGCCCGCTGGGGCACGCGATTGTCTGGCAGGATGGGCGCGGCGCGCCGGTGTGCCAGTCGCTGGTCGAGGCCGGGCACGCGCCGCTGGTGCAGCAGCGCACCGGGCTGAAGATCGACACCTATTTCTCAGCCTCCAAACTGCGCTGGATGATCGAGCACGACCCGGCCCTGGCGGGTAAACTGGCCTGCGGCGAAGCGCTGGCGGGCACAATCGACGCCTACCTGGTCTACCGCCTGACCGGCGGGCGGGTCTTCGCCAGCGACTCGACCAACGCCAGCCGCACGCTGCTGTTCAACATCCACAACCTGGCCTGGGACCCGGCGCTGTGCGAGCTGTTCCACGTCCCGCCGGCCTGCCTGCCGGAGGTGCGCGAGAGCTGCGCCGGCTTCGGCGAGACGACCTTCGAGGGGCTGCTGGAGCGCCCGCTGCCGATCTACGGCGTGATGGGCGACTCGCAGGCAGCGCTGTTCGCCCAGCGCTGTTTCACCCCCGGGGCAGCCAAGGTCACCTTTGGTACCGGCTCCTCGCTGCTGTTGAACATCGGCAGCCGGCCGCGCCTCTCCACCGGCGGCAGCGTGACCGCGCTGGCATGGGCGCTGGACGGGCAGCCGACCTATGCCTTCGAGGGCATCACCAACTTCACCGGCGCCACCATCGCCTGGCTGCGCGACCGGCTGGGCCTGATCCAAACCGCAGAGGAGAGCGAAACCCTGGCGCGGTCCGTGCCAGACAGCGGCGGGGTGTACCTGGTGCCGGCCTTCGCCGGGCTGAGTGCGCCCTACTGGCGCGCCGACGCCCG
>JBJSYW010000168.1:0-4395 GCA_046089985.1 Chloroflexota bacterium | reverse complement strand
CAGCGGGAGAGGGGGCCGTCAGTGGCGCGCCCGGGCTGCGCTTGGCCCGCTGGGCGCGCCGCGCCATGCTGGGCGAGCGTGAACTGGCGCTGACCCCCAAGGCGCTGCTGCTGCTCGAATATTTGATGACCCACCCGGGCGTGCTGGTCGGCCGCGAGCGCCTGCTGGAGGCGGTGTGGGGCTGGGAGCAGGCCGTGGTCTCGCGGGCGGTGGATGCGCGCATCGCCGAGCTGCGCCGGTCAGGATTACTATGACGCCGCCGGCGCCTGGCTGGACGGGCAGTTGGGCTTCTGGCGGTTCCTGTATGGCGAGCCGACGCCGTTCCCGGCGGTGGAGCAGCGGCCGGCTTTCCGGGTGGGGGCGGCTCCGCTGCCCACCCATGGGCCGGTGTTCCGCGGTCCGTACAGCGTGCAGCGCAGCTTCTACGTCGGCCCGTCCAGCGCCCACCCGCAGGCCGGCCTGGCATTCTACAATTACCTGACCCGCCACCCGGCCGGGTTGCCCGGCGCGCCGGTGCGGCGCTCGAAGCTGGATGACCCGGCCTGGATTGCCCGGGTAGGCGCAGCCGAGGCTGCGGCGGTCAAGACCGCCATGCAGCAGGTCTACACCCAGCCGCTGCGCTTCGGCGGTCCGCTGCGCCCGGTCGACCCGTTGATCAATTACCTGTTTGCCGCGCTGCAGGACTACCTGAATGGGTCGAATGCCCAACTGGTGATGCAGATCGCCCAATCAAAAGCCGACCGGCTGGCTGCCTGCCTGGGAGACCCGACCGGGCTGGATCAGCAGGCCCTGGAGCAGGCGGTGCGCTCCTGCGCCAGGCAGGTTGAGCCGGATACCGGCTGGTAAAGATGCGCCAGGCTGTGCGGGCCGCTTTTACTGGCGGTCTGTACAGCCCGGTGCGCGCCCCACAGCGCGGCCGGCAGGGTATAATGGCGGCAGGAGGTGGCGATGGCAAAGCTGATCCCGGCCGCAAAGCGCATCGAGCTGGCGCGCGGGCTGATCCAGAAGGCGCGGGACTACCCCGTGCCGGCCGAGTTTGGGCGCAATAACCTGTCTTATCTGGCGGAGGTCAAAGACCTGCTGCGCCAGGCGGCCGACATGGTCAAGTTCATTACCTATACGCCCACTGCCACCCCGGAGATGAAAAAGGAGGTCGAGGCGATCTTTGCCGAGATCGAGCAGGCGAAACGCGATCTGCTGCGCGGCTGAGCGCAGCGGGCCGCCAGGGGGATAGAAAGCGAGACAGCCTTTGGAAAAGAGCCAGGCAGCCGTGCGCCAGGCCGGGGGCGTTTTGTTCCGGGCGGTGCGGGACTTCTTCCACGACGGTGGCCCAAACTGGGCCGCCGCGATTGCGTATTACACGCTGCTGTCGATCTTCCCGCTGCTGTTGGTGGCGGCCTCGCTGTCGACCTTCTTCGTCGCGCCGGAATGGGCGGTGGAGCAGATCACCGGCCTGCTGGGCAGCTACCTGCCCGGCGGCGCGGAGCAGATCCAGGATATCGTCAACAACGCCATCGAGGTGCGCGGGCGGGTCAGCCTGATCTCGCTGCTGGCGCTGCTGTGGACTGGTTCGCGCATGTTTGGGGTGGTGACCAATGCACTGAACGCAGCCTACAGCGTGGAGAACTACCCGTTTTTGAAGCGGCGGGCGCTGGAAGCGTTGATGACCGGCGGGATCGGGCTGCTGTTTGTGCTGGCCTCGATCTCGCGCTACGTGCTGCAGGGGGTGTGGGCGCAGTCGGGGACGCGCTTCCCGGTTGACGGGCTGGTCTACCGGGCGGCGCTGCTGGGCGTCCCGGCGCTGCTGCTGCTGGTTACGCTGTACCTGGCCTACCGCTACGTACCGCGCCGGGAGGTGTCCGGGCGGGCGGCGCTGGTCGGGGCGGGGGCAGCCGGGCTGGCGCTGGTTCTGGCCCGCCCGGTGTTTGTCGATTATGTGCAGCGCTTCGCCAACTACAACCTGATCTATGGCCCGCTGGCGATCGTGGTCACGCTGGTGCTGTGGGTGTGGCTGGCGGCCTGCATCCTGCTGCTGGGCGGCGAACTGGTCTTTCAACTGCAGCGCACCTGGGTGGAGCGCGCGCCGCCTGAGCCGACGCAGCCGCCGGACGCGGACGGCGCGTTTCCTGACACCGTCCTGCCACAAATTTATGATATCCTCAGCGGTGATGAACGCCAAGATCCTGGTGGTGGATGACGAGCCAGCGGTATGCGAGCTGCTGGCCTATAACCTGCGTAAGGCGCAGTATGAGGTGGCGGTGGCGCACGACGGTCCCCGGGCGCTGCAGCTGGCCGGCAGCTTTGCCCCGGACCTGGTGCTGCTGGACCTGATGCTGCCGGGCATGGACGGGCTGGATGTGTGCCGGGCGCTGCGCAAGGTCAGCGACGTGCCGGTGATCATGATCACCGCCCGCGATGATGAAGTGGACCGGGTGGTGGGCCTGGAACTGGGGGCCGACGATTACGTGTGCAAGCCGTTCAGCGTGCGCGAGCTTCTGGCGCGGGTCAAGGCGGTGCTGCGCCGGACCGCCCCGGGTGATCCTTTGCAGGCCGGCGCGCCGGGCGAGACGCTGCACGGCCCGCACGGGCTGCGCCTGGATCTGGCGGCCTTTACCGCCTATGTGGAGGATCAACCCGCCAGCCTGACCCGCCTGGAATTCGACCTGCTGCACCTGCTGCTGCGCAGCGCCGGGCGGGTGCTGACCCGCGAGCGCTTGCTGGAGCAGGCCTGGGGCTATGATTTCGCCGGGGATACGCGGGCGGTGGACAGCGCCGTCAAGCGCCTGCGGGCGCACCTGCGCCAGGCGGATGAGGCGGCCCGGGCGGCGGAAGGCGGCGGCGAGGACGATGCCCCGTACGAGTGGATCGAGGCGGTGCGCGGCGTCGGCTACCGCATCGCCCGAGCGTGAGGCCGGATGGGCCTGCCAATCCGCACCCGCCTGCTGATCAGTTTCCTGGGTGTGCTGCTGGCCGGGATGGGCCTGGCAGCCGGGCTGACCTGGGCGGCGGTCGAGCGCACCTATGTGGTGACCCAGCGCCAAAACCTGCTGGCGCAGGCCCGCCTGAGCGCCGCGGCGCTGGGCGAGCCCGCTCTGCAGGGCCTGCCGCTGCCGCTCGGACCGGCGCAGCCTTATTCGCAGCTGGCCAACACCCAGCCGGGGGTGCATGCCCGCCTGCTCAGCGAAAGCGGCGCGGTGCTGATCGGCCTGCCGCTGCCCCCCGGCGCGGCGCTGGCCGAGCCGGCCGGTGCGGGCAGCCTGCCGCTGGACCCGCAGGCGCTGCTGGCGCGCCCGGAAGTGCGCGCCGCGCTGGACGGGCAGGCCTCCACCGCGCTGCGCACGGTGACCGGGGCCGGCGGCCTGCGCCGCCGGGTGCTGTACGCCGCTGCGCCGGTTCCGGCGGACGCGCAACCCACCTCCGCCGGATCAGCAGCCGCCGGGCCTGCGGATGGCGCGCCAGTGGGCGCTGAAGCGGGAGCCGGGCCGCCGACGGCGCTGGTCTACCTGGCCATGCCGCTGCCGCCGGCCGGTTTGCCGGCCGGGCTGGCCTGGCAGCTGGGCGCGGCGCTGCTGCTGGCGCTGGGCCCGTCTGCCCTGGCTGCCACGCTGCTGGCGCGCCGCCTGGCCGGGCCGGTGGAGCGCGTGGAACAGGCCGCCCGGGCGGTGACCGGCGACGACCTGCTGCGCCCGGCCCCAGAAGCCAGCGGCGTCCCCGAGCTGGACAGCCTGGGCCGGGCCTTCAACGCCATGACCGCCGCCCTGCGCCGCGCCGAGCAGACCCGCAGCGCCTTCACCGCCGATGTGGCCCACGAACTGCGTACCCCGCTGACGGTGATCAAGGGCACGCTTGAGACCCTGGAGGACGGCGCGCTGGACGACCGGGCCGGGCGCGGCGCGCTGCTGGCGGCCATGTCGGCCGAGACCGAGCGCCTGATCCGCCTGGTGAACGACCTGCTGCTGCTGGCGCGCGCCGATGCCGGGGCGCTGCGCCTGGAACCGCGCCCGCTGGATCTGTCTGCGCTGGCGCGCCGGCGGGTGGAGCGCATGTCTGGGCCGGCCGCTCGCCGCCCGGCCCACCTGGCGGTCGATGACCGCCTGCCGGACGGCTGCCTGGCGCTGGCCGATCCCGACCGGCTGGCGCAGGTGCTGGACAATTTGCTGGATAACGCCATCCGCCACACTGCCCCGGGCAGCACGGTCAGCTTGCGCCTGGCGCAGGCCGGGCAGCGCCTGACCTGCACAGTGGCCGACCAGGGGGAAGGCATCCCGCCCGAGCACCTGGAGCTGGTCTTCGAGCGTTTTTATCGCGCCGACAGCTCACGCAGCCGCCAGAGCGGCGGGGCCGGGCTGGGGCTGGCGATCGCCCGGGCACGGGGCGAGGCGCAGGGCGGGACGA
>JBJSYW010000167.1:0-3419 GCA_046089985.1 Chloroflexota bacterium | reverse complement strand
CATAAACAGCGGCGGGCGGGTCGTGTGAACCTGCCCGCCGCTGTTCAATTATCCGCCTGCGCCGGCCCGTCGGCCGCGGCAGACCGCTCGCCGGTTATCCCAGGCTGCCGACGGCCGCTTCGACCGCCTGCAAGATCTCGCCCGATTTGACCAGCGCTTTCATCTTGTTATGATCCGGGTACAGCGGCCGGTCTTCTTCCAGGTGCGCCACGTACTTGCGGATCACCTGCCGGGCCGCCTGTGAACCGTGCCCCGGGGTGAAACTGCGGAAGTCCAGCGCCTGCGCGGCCGCCATGAACTCGATCCCCAGCACCCCATAGGCATTGTCCAGGATCTGGCCGTTCTTGATCGCCGTGTTCATGCCCATCGAGACAAAATCTTCCTGATCGGCAGCCGCCGGGATCGAGCCGATGCTGGCGGGCTGCGACAGGATGCGGTTCTCCACGATCAGCATATCGGCGGTATACTGGCTGAGCATCAGCCCGCTGAACATCCCCGCCCCCCTGGTCAGGAACGCCGGCAGCCCCACGCTGAGCGCCGGGTTGGTCAGCCGGTTCAGCCGCCGCTCAGACAGCACACACACCATCGTGATCGCTATCCCGGCCATATCCATCGGCAGCGAGACCGGTGTGCCCTGGAAGTTCGCTCCGGTGAGGGTCAGGCGGTGCTCGGGCAGCCAGATCGGGTTATCGCCCACCCCGTTCAGCTCGACCTCGACCTGCGAGCGGGCATAGGCCAGCGCGTCGTGGGCCGCGCCGATCACCTGCGGCGACGAGCGCATCGAGTAGGCATCCTGCACCTTGGTCTTGATCTTGCCGGTCTGCAGGTCGCTGCCCTGGATCACCCGCATGATCGCCCGGGCCGAGCGCACCGCCCCGGAGAAGCCGCGCAGCTGGTGCAGGCGCTCATCATACGGCTTCAGGTTGGCTTCCAGCGCTTCCAGGCTCATGGCGCAGGCGATCTCGGCCTGCTTCAGCCAGCGCTGCATGTCAAACACGTGTAGGGCGCTCATTGCCGTCAGCAGGTTGGCGCCGTTGATCGCCGCCAGGCCGTCGCGCGCCTGCAGCCCCGGGATCGGGATGCCCGCTCGCTCCATCGCCGCCCGCCCGGGCAGGCGCTGGCCCTGGTAATAGGCGTCGCCCTCGCCCATCAGCAGCAGGGCGATCTGCGACATCGGCGCCAGGTCGCCGCACGCCCCCACCGAGCCCTTCTGGCACACCACCGGCGTCACACCCCGGTTGAGCATCTCGATCAGCGTCAGGGTAATCTCCGGCCGGCAGCCTGAATTGCCGTGGGCATGCACGTTGATCCGCCCAGCCATAGCCGCCCGGATATACTCGACCGGGGCCGGTTCGCCAATGCCCGCCGCATGGTTATAGATCAGGTAGCGCTGGAACTGCTGCACCTGCTCATCGTCCAGCACCACTTCAGAGAATTCGCCAATCCCGGTGTTGGTGCCGTACATGATCTCGTGGTTAGCCAGCTTTTCTTCCAGCATCCCCCGGCAGACTTTGATCCGTTCCAGCGCTTGCGGGTGCAGTTCCACCCGCTCGCCATGCCGGGCAATCCGTTCGACTTTTTCAATCGTCAGGCCGGACCCATCCAGGACTATGGTCATATGCTTTCTCCTTCGAATGCGATTCAGTTTTTTTGATCAGGCAGTGGTTGGTTGGGCATGCCGCCGTCATTCCGCAGCACTACCAGCTTAATCCAGATACAGCGCCGCGGCAAGTGATAAACATCAGTCAAATTGCAATCACTGTTCCCCTTGCGCCGGGCGAGCATGGTAAGATTATCCGGTCATGAAAAATACCACCCAAATCTCCAAAGGTTATCTCATTTGTATCACCGGCACGGTGCTCTGGTCTTCTACTGCGATCTTCATCCGCTACCTGACCGAGACCTATCAGCTGCCCGCCCTGGTGCTGGCTTTCTGGCGTGACCTGACCCTCACGGTCACGCTGGGGCTGTTCTTCCTGCTCTTCCAGCGCCGCCTGCTGCGCCTGCCAAAAGGGCAGGGGCGCTTCCTGCTGCTCTACGGGCTGGTGCTGTCGCTGTTTAACTCGCTGTGGACCATTTCGGTGGCGTTGAACGGGGCAGCGGTTTCGACCGTGCTGGCGTATTCGTCGGCCGGCTTTACTGCCGTCCTTGGCTGGCGTCTGTTTGGCGAAAAACTGGGCCGGCTGAAGATCTTCGCCGTTTCACTCAGTCTGTTGGGCTGCGTATTCGTTTCCGGCGCGTACGACCCGGCCGCCTGGCAGCTCAACCCGGTGGGCGTGATCACCGGGCTGCTCTCCGGGCTGGCCTTCGCCGCTTACAGCCTGATGGGCAAAGAAGCCTCGCATCGTGCCATCAACCCCTGGACGGTGCTGCTGTTCGCCTTCGGATCTGCCACCCTGCTCCTGTTTGGCTACAACCTGCTGACCCCCTGGCTGCCGCAGGGTGTCGCCTCCACCAACTACTTCTGGCTGGGCGATGCGTTCACCGGCTGGCTGGTGCTGTTTGTCCTGGCGATCGGCCCCACCGTTGGCGGCTACGGTCTCTACACCGTCAGCCTGAACTACCTGCCCGCATCGGTGGCGAATGTCATCGCCACCCTCGAGCCGGTGATGACCGGGGTGCAGGCCTGGTTCCTGCTCGGTGAGCGCTTTACGCTGCCGCAGTGGTTGGGCAGTGGGCTGATCGTCGGCGGCGTGATCGTCTTGCGGATCAACGAAGGGCGCGAGGCCCGCCGCAGCGCAGCCATCACCCCGCCGCAGACCTCTGAAATGACCGCCGACCGGCGCATCCGCTACCAGGGCGCCATCCTGCGCGGCGAGCGCATCCTGCTGCTGCGCCATGCCGAGCATAACCGTGGGCGCGACTACTGGATCATCCCCGGCGGTGGGCGCGAGCCGGGCGAAAGCGAAGAAGAATGCGTGGTGCGGGAGATGAAAGAAGAGACCAACCTGGATGTGCAGGTTGAGCGGCTGCTGCTCGAAGAGCAGCGCGCCACCCGCTTTGGCCCACTGCACACCCGCACCTACCTGTGCCGTGAATTGGGCGGCGAGCTAAAGCCCGGCTACGAGCCGGAGGCCTACGCCGCGGCAATCTACAGCATCGCCGAAGTGGCCTGGTTCGACCTGCGCTGCGAGGAAACCTGGGGCGAAAAGATCGTCAATGACGAGATCACCTACCACCTGATGCAAAACCTGCGCCGGCTGTTGATCTCCGTGCAACCGCAAAGCAGCACCGAACGTCAACGTCAAGCTTGAGAACGGCAAACTCAAGAACGTCGAGCTGATTGACTGACAAATCTCATGTGATTTCCAAGCGTATAGCGGTCAAGGTGAGAATTGGTGTGGTAGCCTGGCGCTTGGAAGCAAATGCTGGGCAAGGATCAGGCCCAGGCTCAAGCCAAAAGAAGTGCAGCAAGTAGT
>JBJSYW010000166.1:0-3079 GCA_046089985.1 Chloroflexota bacterium | reverse complement strand
CCCTTTACACGGGCAGCCGTGCGGCTGCGCGCCCTGCAGGGACGACTGGCCGGCCATGTTAGCCGGCCGGCGGAGGGGATTTCGCTGCGGCTGTCCGCTGCCTCGCACCAACCGGCAGCTCTCTGGAGCGGCGCCGCGACTACTTGTCTCCGCGCTGATCGTTAACCTTGTAGCGCCGATTATACCTGAGGATCGGAGAGAGTCAAGACGGGCTGCGCCGTATCCCGATCTGATGGTATAACTGTTGGATAGGACATTGCAGCAGGGTAACTGGAGCGCAGGATGAAGATTTTGACCGTGGATGTTGGCACCGGTACGCAGGATATTTTCCTCTATGACTCGCGCCTGGACCTGGAGAACGGGTTCAAGCTAGTGCTGCCTTCGCCAACGATGATTGTTCACCGCCGGATCAAGCAGGCCACCCGCCGCGGCCAGGCGCTGCTGCTCAGCGGGGTGACGATGGGCGGCGGGCCGAGCGCCTGGGCCGCCGAGGCGCACGCCGCCGCTGGGCTGCCGCTCTACGCCACCCCGGACGCTGCCCGCACGTTTAACGACGACCTGGAGATGGTGCGCCGCATGGGGGTGCAGGTGGTCTCGGAGGATGAGGCCGCCCGCCTGCCCGCGCAGGTGCTGCGCCTGGAGCTGCGCGACTTCGACTTCGCCCTGATCGCCGAGACCTTGCAGCGCTTCGGTGTGCCGCTGGATGACCTGGCTGCCGCGGCCGTGGCGGTCTTTGACCACGGCGATTCGCCGCCGCAGGTCTCCGACCGGCAGTTCCGCTTCGATTACCTGGACCGGCGCATCCGCCAGGCCAGCCGCCTGAGCGCGTTCGCCTTCCGTGCCGCAGATGTGCCGCCGAGCATGACCCGCCTGCAGGCGGTGGTGCAGTCGTACCAGGCGGACGCCGGCGCACTGCGCTCCAACCTGCCGTTGGTGGTGATGGACACTGCCCCGGCGGCGGTGCTGGGCGCCACCTTCGACCCGCTGGTGGCGCGCCGCCCGCGGGTGCTAATCGCCAACGTGGGCAACTTCCACACCCTGGCTTTCCGCCTCGGCCCGCACGGCATCGAGGGGGTCTTCGAACATCACACCGGGCTGCTCGACCAACCCGCCCTGGAACTCCTGCTGCGCCGCCTGGCGGACGGCAGCCTGACGCACGCCGACGTGTTCGACCATCACGGTCACGGCGCGCTGGTGTACCATCCGCACCCGCTGGCGCTGGACGAGCAGCCCGACTTCGGCGTGGTGGTCACCGGCCCGCGCCGCAGCCTGCTGCGCGGCTCGCTGCTGCGCCCGTATTTTGCCACGCCGTTCGGCGATATGATGATCGCCGGCTGCTTTGGCCTATTGGCCGCCACCGCCGATGTGCTGCCCGAGTTGGGGGACGCGATCCGCCGCTCGCTGTCTGGCACGGGATCGCGCGTGGCGCCGTGGGATTAATCGCTTCGTACCGGATCAACGCTTGAGGGTGGAGGAAACATGAAACAACGCAGTGCTTTCCGGGTTCTGAACGGCCTGGCAGTGGCAGCCACACTGGCTGTCAACGCTCTGGCGAACATCCTGCCGATCAACGGGCAGAATACCGGCGAGATCGCCAACCGTTTCGCGGTTTATTTCTTGCCCGCCGGGTACGTCTTCTCGATCTGGGGCGTGATCTATGCCGGGTTGATCGCGTATGCCATCTTCCAGGCGCTGCCCTCCCAGCAGACCAACCCGCGCCTGCGCCGGGCTGATGCGCCGTTCTTGCTCAGCAACCTGGGCAACGCCGCCTGGCTGCTGCTGTGGCATTACAACCAGTATGCCTGGTCGATGCTGCCGATCACCCTGCTGCTGGTCTCGCTGGCGTGGGTCTACCAGGCTTTGGGGACCGGCCGGCCGGCGCAGCCCGGTGAGCCGCCGGTCTCATCCGCCGAGCGCTGGATGGCGCGCCTGCCGTTCGCCATCTACCTGGGCTGGGCCAGCGTGGCGGTGATCGCCAATGCCACCGCCGTGCTCGATTACGTGGGTTGGTCGGGCTGGGGCTTTTCTGAATCAACCTGGGCGGTGATCATGCTGGGTGTGGCGGCGCTGCTGGGCCTGGTGATGAGCGTGCGGCGCGGCGACGCCGTGTTCAACCTGGTGCTGGCCTGGGCCTTCGCCGGCATTGGCGTGCGCCTGGCGGGCGGTCTGCAGTCGGCGGGGCAGCTGGCCGAGCGCGGCAGCGTGGCCCAGGCCGCCTACCTGGCGGCCGGCGCGGCCCTGCTGCTGGCGGCCCTGGCCTGGTTCTTCCGCCGGCGCAGCGCTGCCAGGATCGCCGGTTAAAAGATCGCCGGCGGGCTTACAGCAGTCCCTGGCTGTCCAGCAGTTCGGCGTTATACAATGAACCGCCGGCTGCGCCGCGGATCGTGTTGTGCGAGAGCACCACGAACTTCCATTGCAGCAGCGGGTCGGGCCGCAGCCGGCCGATCACGGTGGTCATCCCTCCCCCGGTCAGGCGGTCCAGGCGCGGCTGAGGCCGGTCGGCCTGTTCGCTGATGGCGATCACCGGGCGCGGCGTGCTGTGCAGGCTGCGGCTCATCGGCGGCGCCTGGTAGTCCAGCAGCGCCTGGCGCAGCTCTTCCAGCCGGGCCTCCCGGCCCAATTCCAGGCTGACGCATACCATGTGCCCATCGCTGACCGCCACCCGGTTGGTGTGGGCCGAGATGCGCAGTTCCTCCAGCACGATCTGGTTATCCTCGAACCGGCCGAGCATTTTGCGCGGCTCCCATTCGACCTTTTCTTCTTCGCCGCCGATATACGGGATGACGTTGTCGATCACATCCAGCGAGGCCACCCCGGGGTAGCCCGCCCCAGACAGCGCTTGCATCGAAACCACGAAGGCCCGCCGCAGCCCAAAGGCGCCCTGCAGCGCTTTCAGCGCCACGGTTAGCCCGGTGCTGGTGCAGTTCGGGTTGGTCAGGATGCATCCGCTCCAGCCGCGCTTCTGACGCTGCTGTTTCACCAGGTGGATGTGATCTGCGTTCACTTCCGGCAGCAGCAGGGGCACATCTTCGTCGCGCCGGTAGGAAGAGGCGTTTGAACATACGGCAAAGCCCGCCTG
>JBJSYW010000165.1:0-5430 GCA_046089985.1 Chloroflexota bacterium | reverse complement strand
GGCGCGGCCGGCGCCGCCGCACCCGGGCCGGCGGGCACGGTGGTGGTGCAGGCGGTGGGCGGTGCGGCGGGTCCGCTTGGACGGCCGCCGTCCGGGCCGCCGTCCGGGCCGCCGGCGCCTGCGGCGCCGGGAGGCATGCCGCCCGGTGCGCCGTCTACGCAGGTGATTGACACGCCCGCCGGGGCAGTGCTGGTTCAGCCGGCCGCGGGTTCGCGGCCGCGCCCGCCGGTGGCAGCCGCCAACCAGGCCGGAGCATCGGCAATGCCCGGACCGGGCACTGCCGCGCGGCCGCGCCCATCCGGGCCGCCGCCGGTCGCCGCGCCGGCCCGCAAGCGGCCGCTGCTGCTGTGGGTGGGCGGGGGGGCGGCGCTGCTGGCGCTGTGCATCGCCGGGGTGGGGATCTTCGCCGGCTGGCAGCTGTTCGGCGGCAGCGCGGGCAGCACGCCCACGCAGCGCAGCGCCGGGCTGCTGCCCAGCCAGACCGCGCCGGCGGCCGCGCCGAGCGCCACCACCCGCCCGGCAGCCACAAACACCGCCCGGCCCAGCGCCACCGCCACCCGGCGGGTCGCGCCGTCGGCTACGCCGGTAAAAGCCTCACCCACGCAGATCCCACCGACCAAAGCGCTGGGCAAAGACAGCCTGAGCGGCTACCCGATCGTCTTCCAGGACAGCTTTGACAACAACAACTACAGTTGGACGTTGAAAGACGGCAGCACCGATGGCTTTGTCAAGATCCAGACCAACATCAAGGACGGCGTGTTCCACGGCTACTTCAAGAGCCGGGGCGATTACTACTGGCGCGACACAATCGGGCAAAACGTAGGCGAGCGCTTCCTGGTGCGGGCGAAGTTCCGCCAGTTGGACGGCAAGCCGGACGCGCTGCACGGGCTGGTATTCCGATCCGTGGACGGCGAGCACTTCTATGCCTTCGTCATGGCCGATAACCATTCCTTTGGCTTCTGGGTGCGCCGGAATGAGAAATGGACCCGCCTGTATTACAACGAGTGGACCAACCACATCTACCCGGGCGAGTGGAACGATATGGCGGTGCTGGCCGACGGCAAAGTGTTCCAGTTATATGTCAATGAATACCTGGTCGGCTCGACGACCAACGACTGGTTCACCAATGGGATGGTAGGGCTGTTCTTCTCGGCCGGCGCCGATTCCATCGGCGAGTTTGAGGTGGACGACTTTATCGTGGCAGAGCCGTAGCGAGCGCAGGTCCGTTAAATCGCACAGCGGGCTGCCGGAGATCTATCCGGCAGCCCGCTGTGCGGTCTATTTCCGGCGCAGGCCGGGTATTGGTTCAGGCGCGCGCCAGGTGCAGGGCCACCCAATCGCCGATCTGGCGTTTATCAACCAGGCGCAGGCCGTTGCGCGCCCCGGCCGTTTCCACATCGGCAGACTGCTCGGCCAGGATTCCGGAAAGCACCAGCGCCCCACCAGGGGCCAGCAAGTCGCCCAGGCCGGCATCCAGCATGCGCACCAGCACCACGGCGAGGATGTTCGCCAGCACCACCGGAGCCTGGCGGATCGAGAAGCGCCCCTGGCGCACCTCGTCCAGCGAGCCAAGGCCCAGCTCCAGGTTGGCCAGAACGCCGTTCGCAGCGGCGTTTTCCTGCGAGGCAGTGATGGCCTCCGCGTCGATATCCACGCCCAGGGCATGCCCGGCGCCCAGCTTCAGCGCTCCAATCGACAGGATCGCCGTGCCGCAGCCAACGTCGATGGCGTCCCAGCCGGGGGCCAGCTGGTCGGCGGCGCGCTCCAGCATCTCCAGGCACAGCTGGGTGGTGGGGTGCGTGCCGGTGCCGAAGGCCATGCCGGGGTCGATCTTGATCGGGATGCGCTTCGGGGCGGGCGATTCGAGCCAGGCAGGCACGATCACCAGGCGGCGGCCGATGGCGATCGGGCGGTAGTGCTGCTTCCAGGCCTCGGCCCAGTTGGTCTGTTGGATGGTGCGGAACTGCGCTTCAGGCAGGGGGCGGATGCGCCCCAGGTACCACAGCCCTTCCTCCAGGCGCTGGCGGGTCTCCTCCAGCTGGGCGTTGACCGGCAGGTAGCCGTAGACACGCAGCGGCCCCACCGCCTGGCCTTCCGAGTCGTCCAGGTTGGCGGTCACGGCGGTGCTTTCGATCACCACGCCCCCGTCGGGAATGTAGCGCGCCAGCACTTCGGCCACCGATTCGGCCATTTCGCCGTCGACCACCAGGGATACTTCCAACCAGCTTTCACTCATGGTTTAGCCACCCAATGCTTCCTTGATCCAATCCAAAAAACCGCGCTCCTGCGGACGCACTTCGCTGCCCAGGCTCTTGGCCAGGGCTTCGAACAACTGGCGCTGCTCGGTGTTGACCCGGGTGGGGATTTCGACATTGACCACCACCAGCTGGTCGCCGCGGCCGCTGCCGCGCAAGCGCGGCACACCCTTGCCCTTCAGGTAAAGCACCTTGCCGGGCTGGGTGCCAGACGGGATCTCCAGGCGGGTGGGGCCGTCGACGGTGGGCACTTCCACTTCGGCTCCCAGGACGGCCTGGGCGATGTTAATGTTCAGGTCAAGCAGCACGTCAAACTCACGGCGCTTGAAGAATTTGTGCGAGCGGACCTGCACCAGGATATACAGGTTGCCGTTCGGGCCGCCGTTCTCGCCCGGCTGGCCTTCGCCGGCCAGGCGGATCTGCGTGCCGGTATCGACCCCGCCGGGGATATTGACCATTTTGCGGCGGGTCTTGCGCTCCAGGCCGCGGCCCTGGCAGGTGCTGCACGGGCTGCTGATAGTTTCGCCCTGGCCGCGGCAGGTGGGGCAGGTGGCCACCTGCACCATCGAGCCCAGGATGGTCTGGCGCACCTGGCGCACTTCACCGGCGCCGTTGCAGGTGGTGCAGCGGGTGGGGCTGGTGCCGGGCTTGGCGCCGCTGCCATTGCAGGTGCTGCACATCTCGTCGCGCGTGACCTCGATCTCTTTTTCCACCCCAAAAACAGCTTCTTCGAAGGTCAGCTCCAGGCGGTACTGCAGATCGGCGCCGCGGCGCGGGGCATTCCGCCCGCCGGAACGGCCGAACCCGCCAAAACCGAACAGGTCGCCAAAGATATCGGTCCAGTCCATGGTGCTGAAGTCGGGCGTGCCGCCCATGCCCTTCACACCCGCGTGGCCGTAGCGATCATAGGCAGCGCGCTTGTCCGGGTCGGACAGCACGGCATAGGCCTCGTTGATCTCTTTGAACTTCTCTTCCGCGTCCGGTTCTTTGTTGACGTCGGGATGGAACTGGCGCGCCAGCTTGCGGAAGGCTGCCTTCAGCTCATCCGGCGAAGCGCTGCGCGCCACCCCTAAGACTTCGTAGTAATCACGCTGTGCCATGGGTCGTTTTCACGGCGCAAGCGCCGGCAGGATCGCTCCTGCCGGCGTTTGCGCCAGGGTTTGCCCTTTCTTATTGATTGCGGAACTCGCCGTCGACGACATCTTCGCCGCTCGGCCCGCCGGACTGCCCGCCAGGCTGTCCATCGGGCGAGCCGCCGGCTGCCGGGCCGCCGGCCTGGTAGGCGGCGGCGCCAACCTGCTGCAGCACCTGGTTCAGGCTCTCGGTGGCCTTGCGGATCTTCTCCACGTCGCCGCTCTCCAGCACGCTGCGCACATCGGCAATCTGCGCCTCAACCTGGCTCTTCAGGTCGGCGGGGACTTTGTCGCCCAGGTCGCGCAGCACCTTCTCGGCCGAGTAGGCGGTGTTATCGCCGATGTTCTTGGCCTCGATCAGTTCCTTGCGCTTGCGGTCTTCTTCGGCATGCGCTTCGGCGTCACGGCGCATACGCTCGATCTCCTGGTCGTTCAGACCGGAGGAAGCGGTGATGGTGATGTGCTGGCTGCGGCCGGTGGCCTTGTCGGAGGCGGTGACCTTCAGAATGCCATTGGCGTCGATATCAAAAGTGACTTCAACCTGCGGGATGCCGCGCGGGGCCGGCGGGATGCCGTCGAGGATGAACTTGCCCAGCGATTTGTTATCCAGCGCCAGCGGGCGCTCGCCCTGCAGGACATGGATCTCGACCTGCGACTGGTTGTCGCTGGCGGTCGAGAAGACCTGGCTCTTGCGGGTGGGAATGGTGGTATTGCGCTCGATCAGCGGGGTAGCCACGCCGCCCAGCGTCTCGACCGACAGGGTCAGCGGGGTGACATCCAACAGCAAGATGTCTTTGACTTCGCCGCCCAGCACGCCGGCCTGGATCGCCGCGCCGACCGCCACGACCTCATCCGGGTTGACGCCCTTGTGGGGTTCTTTGTTGAACAGGCGGCGGACGGCATCCTGCACGGCGGGCATGCGGGTCATGCCGCCGACCAGGACCACTTCGTTAACGTCGGAGGGCTGCACGCCGGCGTCTTTCATGGCGTTGCGCACCGGGTCGAGCGAGCGCTCGATCAGGTCCTGGGTGAGCTGTTCCAGGCGGGCGCGGGTCAGGGTCATCACCAGGTGCTTGGGGCCGGTAGCGTCGGCGGTAACGTAGGGCAGGTTGATCTCGGTCTGCATCACCGAGGACAGCTCAATCTTGGCCTTTTCGGAGGCCTCTTTGAGGCGCTGCAGGGCCTGGCGGTCCTTGCGCAGGTCGATGCCGTTCTCGCGCTGGAACTCGTTGGCCAGGAAATCCATCAGGCGCTGGTCGAAGTCGTCGCCGCCGAGGAAGGTATCACCGCTGGTGGAGCGCACCTGGAACACACCGTCGCCCACGTCGAGGATGGAGATATCGAAGGTGCCGCCGCCCAGGTCATAGACCGCGATGACTTCGTCCTTCTTTTTATCGAGGCCATAGGCCAGCGAGGAGGCGGTCGGCTCGTTGATGATGCGCAGGACTTCCAGACCGGCGATCTTACCGGCGTCCTTGGTGGCGTTGCGCTGGGCATCGTTGAAGTAGGCCGGGACGGTGATCACCGCCTGGGTGATGCTGGTGCCCAGGTAGGACTCGGCGTCGGCCTTGAGCTTGCCCAGGATCATGGCCGAAACCTCCGGCGGCGAGTATTCTTTGCCGTCCAGGATCACGCGCACATCGCCGTTGGGCGCTTCGGCCACCTTGTAGGGCACGCGCGACAGGGCGCGCTGCACTTCGGCATCTTTGAACTTGCGGCCCATGAAGCGTTTGATCGAGAAAATGGTGTTTTCGGGGTTAACCACGCCCTGGTTGCGGGCGACGCGGCCGATCAGGCGCTCGTGGTTCTTATTGACTGCCACCACAGACGGCACCAGGCGTTCGCCCTCCGCGGATGGGATAACGGTCGGCTCGCCGCCTTCCATCACCGCCACCACCGAGTTGGTCGTGCCCAGGTCGATGCCGATAATTTTTGCCATACGTTCCTCCAGCGATCTGCTTTGAAAATGATTCCGAGATGAACCGATTGGATCTACGGCGCAGGTTGCAAGACCTGCGCCGGGCGCTTGCGCTCTAGCGGGC
>JBJSYW010000164.1:0-3383 GCA_046089985.1 Chloroflexota bacterium | reverse complement strand
AGCCCAGGCGTGGCCCGCCCAGTTCTTTGCCAAAATAATAAATGAAAGGCAGCGCGGCCAGCCCGATAGTCACCGAGACGATCTTCAGCATCATAAACCCAAGCGGGATGCCGGTCAGCAGGTGCAGCAGGGCGTTCAGGTAGAAGATCAGCGCTTCGCGCCCGCCGTTGGCCGCAAAGAAGACCCGGAACTGCCCGTTGAGCACGCCCAACACGTCCAGGATTTTTTCGGCATGGTCGCTGTTCATCTCCGGCGGCACTTCGCCCAGCCGGTACAGGCGGAAGAACAGTACCAGCAGCACCGCCGCCAGCGCCCCCAGGCGCGGCAGCAGTTCGCCTTCGAGCCGGATGGTGCGTGGAAGAACGCTGCGCCAGTTGACGCCTGGCGCATGGCCCCAAAAGGCGCGGGCGGTGAAATAGGCCGCCGCCAGGGTCAGCGGCAGGGTCACCAGGTTGAAGCGCGGCTCGCCGGCGGTGCGGGCGCTGAGCAGGAAGAACAGCGCCGCGGCCAGGGCCAGCGCCAGCCCGGCGGCCAGGCGCCCGGCGTTGACCGTCAGCGGATCAGACGGCCAGACGTCCTCGTCCAGCGGCGGGATGCGCCACTCGCCGCGCCGGGCGGCCAGCGCAGCCAGCCCTGCCCCCAGCAGCAGCAGCGCCGTGCCCGGCAGCCAGGCGCGCTGCGGGCCGGGGCCAAGCGCAAACTGCCCCAGCAGCGCAGCCGCCAGCGCCAGCAGCGACAGGTATGGCAGGGCCGCAGCTTGCGCCGTAGCTTGCGCCGCCTCTGCCAGCGCGCCCTGAAACACCTCGGCGCCATCGGGCGCGGCCCGGTCCGCCAATCCGGCGGCGCTGCCCAGCGTCGCTGCGGCGTTGCCTGCCGTTGCCGCCCTGCTCGAAGGCTCCGCACCGCCCGCCGGCGCCGAGCTGTCGGGCAGCTCCGCCGCCGGCGGGATGATCACCGGCGGGTATTTCCAGGGCATCAGCCGGTATTTAAGGTAATCCAGGACGCTCGGCTCGTTCATCAATCCACCCTGCGGGCAATGAAGAACGTGCACACCCCGTCCGGATCGGGCTGGGGGTCAAAGAAGCGCCGTGTGTACCACTCGGTCAGGGCCAGGTTCCAGCGCGTCGGGGCGATGATCCAGCGCCCGGTCAGCCAGTGCGTCACCAGCGACGGCAGGCCGAGGTAGTGGCCCCACTCGGTCACGTGCAGCGCGGCGGGCGGGTAATAGGTCCAGTATTTTTCGACCCGGAAGCCGGCTTTTTCCAGCCGGGCGCTCCATGCCTGCGGGCTGTCGCTGTTGTAATGGCGCGAGATGCGGTTGAAGAAGGCCCGGTACGCGTCGCCCAGGCCGCGCAGCCCGATGCGGTCCAGAAAATTGCCCACCGCCAGGCTGGAGAGGAAGCGGTGGTTCGGCCCGCAGAATACAAACGGCGCGCCCGGCTGCAGCACGCGGGCGGTCTCTTTCAGCACCGCGTCGATGGGCGGGATGTGCTCAAGCACCGAGTTGCTGACCGCCGAGGCGAAGTGCCCGCTGGGGAAGGGCATCTGCGCCCCGTCGCCCAGCACCAGCATCTGGTACCCGCTGCGCCGGGCGGCCTCTTTCATCGGCGCTGCCCAGGGGTCTAGCCCCACGGTCAGCTGCTTATCAAACGCCACGGTGGCGAACTGCCCATCGCCGCTGCCCAGGTCGAGCACAGGCTCAGGCAGCGGGATGTCCTGGTAAAAGCTGGCCTCGTAGGCGCGCATCAGCGAGCGGAAATAGGGCAGCTCGCGCAGGTTAAGCCACAGGTAATCCTTGGGGGCCGGGGTGTTGGAGGTCATCGGTTTTGCTTTCCAAGAGTTTGAAAGATTTTTTCATACGCCGCGGCGGCGGCCTGCGGGGTCGACTTCTCGATCAGGTCGCGGGCGGCGGGGGCAGGCTCGTGGGCAGGCGCAGCCTGCAGCACCTCCACCAGCGCCTGGGCCAGGCGGGCTGCGTCGCCGCTTGGCACCACCCTCCCCATGCCGGTCTGGCTGACCGGCACTCGCACCCCCGGCAGGTCTGAAACCACCACCGGCGCGCCGCACGCCAGCGCTTCCACCTGCACCAGGCCGTACGATTCGGTGCTGTTCAGGCTGGGCAGGGCCAGCACGTCAATGGTCTGGAAAAAGGCCGCCATTTCGACCGGCGAGACGATCCCCAGCCAGGTCCAGTGCTGTTTGACCGGCTCGATCTGCTGCAGCACGCGCCGGGCGTAGGCCTCCTCGCCCAGCACGCCCTGGTACGGGCCAACGTGCAGCACGCGCGCCTGGGGGAAGCGCTGCAGCACCTGCGGCAGCGCCTGGGCCAGGAATTCGACCCCCTTTTCGGTTGCCAGGCGGGCAGCCATGCCGATCACGCGCTGCCCGGGGCGGATGTCGTATTTCTGGCGGAAGGCTGCCAGGTCAGCCGCGCTCACCGCCGCCAGCTCCACCGGTGGGTAGACCGGCGTGACTTTGTCCAGGTAGCGGCTCAGGAAGGGCGAGTGTTCGGCGTAATCGCGGCTGTTATGCACGATCACCTGGGCGGCGCCGGCGGCGACCCGGTTGGCCAGATCGGAAGCCAGGTTGGCCAGCCGGTGCACCGCGCCGGCCGGCAGGCGCAGGTCGCAGTGGTATGTCAGCACGACCGGGCGGCCCATCAGCCGGCACAGCACGGCGACCGGCGCAGCGTCTAACTGCGGCAGGTGCAGGTTGACCACGTCGGCCTGTCGCGCCAGCCGCAGCGCCTGCGGCAGCATGCCGGGCATGATCACCCCCTTGCTGAGCCGGAACCACACCCACGGGCGCACGATTTCGACCCCGTCAACCACTTCATAGGGCTTCAGGCGCGGGTCAAAGCGGCTGGTCAGGATCGTCACCCGGTGGCCGCGCGCCACCAGCGCCCGCGCCAGCCGTTCGGCATAGATCGTCAGCCCGGAGTAATGCGGGCGGTAATAGGTGAGCGCGCTGAGGATGTGCATGCCGTCAGGGGGTGTCCTGGTCTTCGGTGGGCTGCTGTATCCCGCGTACATCCCGGTAGACGCCGCCCAGCGACAGCCCATCGCGGGCCAGCGCATACGCGCCCAGGATGCCGGTGATCAGGTAGTTGCTCATGCGGGCGGTCAGGGCTGCCGCCAGCGCGGTGGATGGGTCATCGACGAACACCGCCAACGCCCCCATAATCGCCACTTCTTGCACTCCCACCGCTCCGGGCGAAGAAGGCACCGCCACCCCCAGCGCCATCACCCCCAGCGTGAACAGCGCCCACAGCGGCTGGGCCTGGGGGAAAAAGGCCCGCAGCAGGATATAGAACTGCCCTACGGCGATGGCCCAGTTGAGCAGGATCAGCGCCACGGTCTTCAGGAACAACCGCCCGTCGGTGA
>JBJSYW010000163.1:0-2915 GCA_046089985.1 Chloroflexota bacterium | reverse complement strand
ACCAGGATCAGCACGTTGTGCAGCTGCATCCCCACCTGCCAGCCCAGGCGCACCATCAGGTTATGCTTTTCGTATTTAATATCGTTGGTGTAATCGGGCAGCTCCAGCGCCAGCAGCATTGCCAGGTGCGCCGCGAAGGATGGGAAAGCCGCCATTGCCACCAGGCGGTGCATCTCGCCGGTCTGAAGGATGTAACCCAGCATCGGCACCAACAGCGTCACCAGCACCGAGGCGGTCAGCTCGCCATAGCCGCTGGCCTCCAGGCGCAGCGGTGGGGTGGAATAGAAAAAGCCGCCCAGGAAGCCCAGCCCCAGCACCAGGTACACCGCCGGGGCCGGGTCCAGGCGGCTGATGATCAGCACCGTCAGCGAGGCCAGGAACGCCAGGCAGGTCAGCGCGGCCGCCTGGGCAGTGCGGCGGGTGAGTTTGCCCGGGCCGATCGCCCCGCTCCCGCCGCTCAGGTAGGTGCGGTTGTCGTTCAGCAGATCGGCCGGGGCGTTGAAATACTCGTTCAGGTACTGCGTGCTGAGCTGCATCAGCGTCACCCAGGCCTGGCCCAGCAGGTAAGCCTGCCAGTTGATCTCGAAGCCCAGGTAATAGGCGATGCCCACCCCCATGGCATAACCGATCGCCGGGCCAAGCAGGAACAGCGGGCGGGTGAGCTTGATGAACAGGCGCAGCTTTTCCATTACGCCCCACCGCCCTCCAGCGCTGGGTTATCTTGCGGCTCGGCTCCAGCCAGCGCCCGGCGCACTTCACGCAGGTGGACCTGGTTGTGGCGATACATCAGCTTGAGGATGTCCTCCACGCAGGCCATGCCCAGAAACGGGTGGCGGCCCTGCATCTGCAGCTGCTGCGGCTCCAGGTGCGCCGCCAGCGCTGCGCTGGCCTGGCGCGCCGCCCAGTACTGCTCCAGCAGCGCCTCGGGAGCGACCCCGGCCAAAGCGGCCACTTTGCGTTCGTTGTAGCGGTCCAGGTCGAAATCCTCCGGCGAACCCGATCCGCCGCCCAGGATGCCCTCAACCAGGCGCGTCATCGACTGCTCGGCCGACACCAGGTGGCACAGCAGTTGGCCGACGGTCCACTGCGCGCCGTCGGCGTACAGCGTGTGCGCCAGCTCATCCGGCCCAAGCGCCCGGTAAAACTCGACCACCCTCTGGCCTTCTTCCAGCATCCGTTCAGACAGCCGTGCTGCACTGGTTTGCATACTCAAAATCCCTTGGTAATAAGATCGCCTTACCGCGCGGTTTGACTGCGCTACTGGGCCGGCGGTTCCACCGGGTAGCCGGCTTCGATCCAGGACTCCAGGCCGCCCAGCAGCGGGTTGACCCGCGTAAAGCCATTATCCAACAAAATCTGCGCTACACGAGCGCTCGATTCCTCGGCCGGTCAGGTGCAGTAGGGGATGATCCAGGCGTTCTTGTCCAGCTCACCCAGCCGGGAAAGCACTTCCTCGGAAGTCATCGCAATTGCGCCGGGGATATGGCCATCGCCAAAATAGAGCTCACCGCGCGCATCGATAAAAACCGCCTGCTGCTGGTCAAAGGCAGACTTGGCATCGGCCAGGCTGACCCGGGCGATGTCCGGGTAAGGGATGCGCGGCGCCTGGCCCATCGCCGGCTGCTCTGCAGCCGGCTGGCCGGTGGGGCCGGCGGCGCTGCTGCCCGGGGTAGCCAGGCGCAGGTCCGCCGAAGCGCTGCTGCGTGCGCTCACGGTCCAAATCACCGATCCAATGATCAACACCAGCCCGGCGCCGACCATCAGCAGGGGGAACAACAAGTTTTGCTTCCTAGGGGACATCTCACCTCCGCCGGATTTAAAAATGGCGAGGTGATGATACCATAGGCCCAATTCAGACCGGTTAATAGGTTAATTAACAAGCCCGGGCTTAGAACACCCCCAGCGTTTGCAGCATGGTGCGCAGGCTGAGCAGGGCGATCAAAACGCCCACCATAAACATCAGCGTGCGGGCTTTGATGCGCCGGGTGAGCAGCGCGGCCAGTGGGGCGGCGAAAGCGCCGCCGATCGCCAGCCCGGCAATCGCCGGCCACAGGTTGTTCAGTTCGCCGCGTCCGATCGAGACCACGAAGGTCAGCGAGGCGGTGAGGGCTACGAAAAACTCGGCCAGGTTGGCCGAGCCGATCGTCAGGCGCGGGTCATTGCCGCGCGCCACCAGGGTCGAGACGACGATCGGCCCCCAACCGCCGCCGCCCACCGCATCCATCAGCCCACCAACCAAACCCAGCGAGATCGGGTGCGAGCCGACCGAGGCCGGCATAATGTTGCGAAAGGCTTTAATCAGGATATAGATGCCCATCACCAGCAGATAGGCGGCGATCCAGGGCTTGATCAGGTCGCCCGGGAAGCGCGTCAGCACGTACGCCCCCAGCACCGCCCCCACCACCCCGGGCAAGACCAGGCGTTTGAACAGGCGCTGGTCGACATTGCCAAACCCCAGGTGCGAGAGGCCCGAAAAAGCCGTAGTGACGCATTCGGCGGCGTGTACGCTGGCGCTGGCCAGGGCCGGCGAAACCCCAAAACTGAGCAGAAAGGTGGTGGCGCTCACCCCATATGCCATTCCCAGCGCGCCATCGATGATCTGCGCCAGAAAGCCAATCAAAGCGAACAACGCCACATTTTCCAACATGCCTGGTTCTCCGAAGATAATATTTGGGGCCGTGCAAGACGGTCCTGTATCATACCATAATTATGAAACGGGGTGGCTCGCTCCCCAGCAGGGAGTGAGCCACCCCAGGCGTTTCAAGTCAGCGGGTGCGCCTGCCAGGCTGCTTACTGCCACAGGCGCACGCTCTCGATCGAATTAGCGGCGGAAGAAGTTCGAGATGAAGAACCACACGTTCGCCGGGCGTTCGGCCAGGCGGCGGGTGAAGTACGGGTACCATTCGGTGCCGAAG